>JAGBLN010000047.1 GCA_017635395.1 Lachnospiraceae bacterium | reverse complement strand
CTTACTATAAGCCTCCGGCAGGATGCGCACGGATTTTGTAAGGAAATTTGCCGCTTTCAGCGGCCAAAATCCGGCGCAGCAAACGCCAAAACGAAAAGATTTTTGGCGTTTGCTATATATTATGAATAAAAATAAGCTTTTAGTGGTATAGGATATGATATAATAAAGCGTTATATATACAGTTACAAAAACGGAGGAGAATGGTATGACAGTAAACAAAGAACTTAATGGGAGTGAACTGGTTATCAGTGTATCAGGAAGGATCGATACCACAACGGCACCGACACTTGAGGGAGAGATAAAGGACAGCCTTGATGGTGTACAGAATCTTGTGCTGGATATTGCGGAAGTTGAATATGTTTCCTCTGCCGGACTGCGTGTATTTCTTTCTACACATAAGACCATGTCAAAGCAGGGCAGTATGGTAGTAAAGAATGTTTCCGAGAGCGTTAGGGAAATTTTTGAAGTTACCGGATTTGCAGATATACTCACATTAGAATAAAAAAAGCAAAAAAATGATCCCTTTGATATCATAAGCAGGGGGTCATTTTGACGTTAAATAATACGAAGGCAAGTTTATGTTTTTGATGATCTTACAAATGACAGGTGTCACGTCACTGTATGTTTTGCTTACGGTGGCAGTGTGGTACCTGACGAAGGATAAAAAGCTGGGGCTGGTTGGAAAGGTGCTGATCGGTATTGTTTTTGGTATCAGTTCCATCCTGTCCACTCATTATGGCATATCTTTCGACAATATGGTCATTAATGTGAGGGATATCGGTCCCCTTGCAGCAGGTCTGTTCTTTTCACCTGTTTCAGGCATTATCGCCGGTCTTATGGGCGGAATTGAAAGATATATTGCGGGAACATATTTCGGGGTGGGTTCATATACGAGGGTGGCCTGCAGTGTTTCGACCTGTCTGGCCGGTTTTGTGGCCCTGGCTATGAACCGCAAGATGTTTAAGGGCCGGAAACCGTCACCTTTTTATGCTTTTTTCATGGGCGCGGTAATGGAAGTGTTCCACATGTATGTGGTATTCATTACCCACCGTGATGACATGAAGATGGCATTCCTTGTGGTAAGTACCTGTGCTATACCTATGATCCTGTTTACGGGTTTAGGTATGGCGGTATCTTCCGGAGTGCTCCAGATTTTCACTGGTGAATGGCGCAATCCCTTCAGAAAGGTTGATGAGGAAAGTGAATCTCTGTCACAGAAATTCCAGCGATATCTTTTCCTTGTGGTTTCGGTTGTAATTCTTGGGAGTTTTCTGTTCTCCTTTGTTCTCCAGACCCGTTCTGCGGATCAGGACTGCCGGCTGATGCTGACGGAGAACTTTGAAACAATCCGTGATAATTATCTGTCAGGCGAAAGGGATCTCAGGGCTGACAGCACAGTATCGTACTGTATTATAGGCCTTAACAGGCGGATACTAAAAGGCGTGGACCAGGGAGAAGTAATTCCTGAAGATGAGTATGAGCAGATAGTAGGGAATCTGGGCTATGTCAGCAAGGAAGATTTCAGGGGCGTAAGGTCAATGGTCTATGCAGACCGGCTGGATGTTAATACGATACTTGTCACAGCGATGAGCATCAGCGAAGTGTACTGGTACAGAAATGCGCAGGCATACGAGATGGCTCTTGCGGATGTGCTTCTGTTCGCAGTAATCTATGTGCTTATAGCATTTCTGGTAAATCAGATTGTTGTTAATAACATAAGGATGATCAATGAATCCCTTGGAAAGATAACCAACGGAAATTTGAACGAGGTGGTATCGGTAAGAAATTCTTCGGAATTTGCGTCGCTGTCTGATGACATCAATCAGACCGTTGTGACGTTAAAGGGATATATAGCTGCTGCTGAAAAGCGGATAGAACAGGAACTTATCCTTGCGCAGACCATCCAGGCATCCGCGCTGCCGCAGGTGTTTAAATTCCCGGACAGGGAGGATCTGGAACTGTTTGCAACTATGAAGCCTGCAAAAGAAGTGGGCGGGGATTTTTATGATTTCTTCTTTGTTGACAGGGACAATATCGCCCTTGTTATTGCGGATGTTTCAGGCAAGGGAATTCCTGCGGCGCTGTTCATGATGCGCAGCAAGACTGCCATAAGAAGCTATGCTAAGTCAGGCTGTACTCCGGAAGAGGTCATATCAAAGGCAAATGATGCCCTGTGCGAAGGCAATGATGCGGAAATGTTTGTCACGGTTTGGATCGGAATCGTTGACATGGTGACCGGACGCATGCGCTGTGCGAATGCAGGGCATGAATATCCTGTGATAAAAAGAGCAGGCGGGGATTATGAATTGGTAAAGGATAAGCATACGATGCCCCTTGCAGCTTTTCCCGGAATAAAGGCTGCACCGTATGAAATGCAGCTCCATCATGGAGACCGTATATTTGTATATACCGATGGTGTACCTGAAGCCATAAACAATTCGGAGGAACAGTATGGAACGGAGAGGATGCTTGATGTACTGAATAGCGTAAAGGATAAGAGCGTAACGGAAACGCTGCCTGTTATTTCTGAAAGCATAAATGAGTTCAAGCAGGATGCAGACCAGTTTGATGACATCACCATGCTGGGATTTGAATTCATAAATCCAAAGGTATAGCACCTTATATAAAGTAAAATATAACCGTAGCGATAGAAAACACCGTTTTCCTTTAGGGAAGAACGGTGTTTTTTCTTTATATGGGAATTTTAGTCGGGGAAGGAGCGTTATTGTTAAATTTTGTCTTGAAAAAAAAACAAATGGGGATTAAAATAGGAAATGTGGTGAAAAGTGGTGAATTGTGACACATAGTGGTTAAAAGTGGAGAATTTTAGTGTACAAAGGCGATTATGTTCACACAATTGATGAAAAGGGCAGGATCATAATCCCGGCTAAGTTCAGAGAACAGCTAGGGAGTGGTTTTGTTATCACCAAAGGTCTGGACAGATGCCTGTGGATGCTTGATGCAGAGAGCTGGAACAAGCTTGAATATAAGCTGCGCGGAATGGATGTGATGAAAGGAGCAGGCAGACAGCTTCAGCGTCATTTCAGTGCAAGCGCCATAGACGGAGAAACTGACAAACAGGGACGCATACTTCTACCGCCATCGTTAAGAACTTATGCGCAGCTGGACAAGGAGGTCCTGGTCTGCGGAATGATAAACAGGATAGAAATATGGAATAAGAGTCTGTTCGAGGACAGTGAATTAGATCCCGAACAGCTTGCAGCATCTGCCGGAGAACTCGGCATGGATATGGTACTTTCATTCTGATGGCTGAGAAAGAATTTTATCACATACCGGTCCTTTTGGAAGAAGTGATCGGCGGGCTGAACATAAAGCCTGATGGAATATATGTTGACGGTACTGTGGGTGGCGGAGGTCATTCATCGGAAATAGCAAAGCGGCTTAATGATAAGGGCAGGTTATACTGTTTCGACCAGGACAGTGAAGCCCTTGCGGCAGCTAAGGAGAGGCTTAAGGAATACGGCGACAGGGTTGTTTTCATCCATGACAATTATGTGAATGCCGTAAGCGTGCTTCAGGGGATGGGGATAGAAGGAGCTGACGGCATACTGCTGGATATAGGAGTTTCTTCCTATCAGCTGGATAATCCGGAAAGAGGGTTTTCATATAATGCGGATGCGCCTCTTGATATGAGGATGAACCGTGAAAATACCCTCAGTGCATACGATATAGTAAATACTTACAGCAAAAACGAGCTTTCTCGGGTACTTAGGGAATACGGTGAAGAAAGATTTGCTGACCGGATAGCGTCAAATATTGTAAAGGCAAGGGAAAAGGAAGCAGTAAGGACGACTTTTGAGCTTAACGAAATAATCAAAGCTTCAATACCGGCCAAGATGCTTTCGGAAAACGGACATCCGTCCAAACGGACATTTCAGGCACTTAGGATAGAGTGCAACAAAGAACTGGATGTGTTAAAGAGTTCGATAGACGGAATGATAGATTTTTTAAGACCTGAAGGCAGACTGTTGATAATCAGCTTTCAGTCGCTTGAAGACAGGATCGTAAAAAATGCATTCAAGACAGCGGAGAATCCCTGTACCTGTCCACCGTCATTTCCACAGTGTGTATGCGGAAAGATATCAAAAGGGAGAACGGTAACCAGACACCCTGTAACCGCGAGCGAAGAAGAGCTGGAAAAGAACCGCAGGTCAAAGCCTGCAAAACTCAGGATATTTGAGAGGAAAGAGTAAATGAGAAGAACTGATTATGTACATGGAAGTGCAGCAAGGGAATTGGAAAGGGAAGTCCTGGAAAGAAATGTATGGGAAGGCGGCGCATCAGAAAAGCAGCCTGGCCTTTCAGTGACAAACTGGATGCTTCTTATCCTGATTTTTGTTATACTTGTATCCGGCTTTGTATATTCCATCCGCCTGATGTCGGAGATAGCTGTTGCCAGAAATAAATATACTCAGGCGTATGCTGAATACGAAAAGATAAAAGACGACAATGACAACGTGGAAGAGGCTATACAGAACGACATTAATATGGAGGAAGTCCGCAGGATAGCTACCGTGGAGCTTGGCATGAAACTGCCGGGCGAGGGCCAGATGGTTACTTATTCATCTGATATCAATGATTATGTTGAGCAGTATGCAGATGTAACCCCTAGGTAGGATAAAACGAAAAAGCCTATCGGTATTTATTTCGGAAGAATGAGCAAGAGCATAAATGTCAGGACATTCAAGAAAAAGAAATACAAAAAAGAATAATAATCAGGGAATAGCCGGCCGCTATTTAAAGGATCTGCTAGCGTCATCAAGGCTGCGCCGTGAAGAAGCGGCCACTTATAAAAGAAAAACAGACAGGAAAATGATAGCATTAACAGCAGTCAGCATGCTGTTTTTTGTTATTTTGGTGGTAAAGGTTGCCCTGATAATGCAGGAAAAGGGCGACGAATATACCAGGCAGGTCTTATCACAGCAGCAGTATTCTTCGGTAGAAATCCCGTTTAAAAGAGGATCGATAAAGGACAGGAACGGCCTGATTCTGGCACAGTCAGAAAAGGTTTATAAAGTCATATTCAATGCAAAGCAGGCGATTGAAGGCGAGAACAAGAAGAAGAATCTTGATACCACGCTGGATGCCATAAATGACTGTTTTGGCGTTTCCGAGTCGGACCTGAAGGATTTCATGGAAGACAATCCCACAGACCAGTACAAGGTTATAGTCCGCGAAGTTTCCTATACGGAAAAGATTAATTTCGAAGAGTATGTAAAGAATGAAAACAGAAACGCTAGGGCATCTGCCTCGATGAATGGCGTGAAGGTTAATTCTGCAGATCTTATCAACGAGGCAGTTATCAGCTTTGAGCCATACTACAAGAGGAATTATCCCAACGGAAGCCTGGCATCTGATGTGTTAGGTTATGTCAGCGATTCGGTGGGGCGTTACGGTCTGGAAGGATATTATGAATCTACCCTTTGCGGTAATAACGGCAGGGAATACGGTTATCTCACAGACGAGAATGCTTTGGAGAGGACTGTCATACCGGCTGAAAACGGAGCTACCCTTGTGACTACGCTGGATGCCTATGTTCAGCAGGTGTGTGAAAAAGTCATAAAAGATTATAACGAGGAACATGCCAGCGAGTTCCGTGAAAATGAGATGGGTTCCGAGAATACCGGAGTCATCATAATGGATGTTCATACAGGCGAGGTTCTTGCTATGGCAAGCTATCCTTATTATGATCCCAATGATCCCAAGGATCTTTCAATGTATTCCGATGAAACCGTAAGCATGATGAAGGCTCATGCGGCAGAAAAGTATTCGGTTTCTGAAGATGATGCCATATCCGATGCGGTATCGGCAGAACTCTGGAAGAATTTCTGCATACAGCAGTCCTACGAGCCGGGATCAGTCTGCAAGACATTTACCGTGGCTACAGGACTGGATATCGGTGCCATTCATGACGGGGATACATATGACTGTGGAGGATATCTTAAATTCGGTGACGGAGACAGTGCAGTAACCATAAGATGCCATAACAGATACGGTGACGGAACACTGACGGTAAAGCAGGCACTTGAGAAATCCTGCAATGTTTCCCTTATGAAGATGGGGCAGCTTATCGGCAAGGAAAAATTTCTGGAGTACAACAGGAACTTCGGTTTCGGCCTCAAGACTAATATAGACCTGGAAGGAGAGATGGTTACCAGTTCCCTGGTTTTCAATGAAAGGACTATGGGAGTTACGGAGTTGATGACATCTACCTTCGGTCAGGGTTATAATGTTACAATGATAGAGACAGTGACTGCGTTTGCAAGTTTAGTCAACGGCGGCTATCTCTACCAGCCGCATATGGTAAGAAGCGTACTTAATGATGACGGAAGTACCTTAAAGAATATTGAGCCTGTAGTAGTGCGCCAGGTGGTATCTAAGGAAGTGTCGGATCTGATGATCGATTACTGCACCGGCGTTGTTGATGAAGGTACAGGTACAGCTGCCCAGCCTGCAGGTTACCGCATAGGCGGAAAGACCGGCACTGCTGAGCACTCAGGTAAGGGAAAGGTCGACTACACAGTTTCGTTTATGGGCTTTGCGCCTGCAGCGGATCCGCAGATAGCGATATATGTCGTTATCGACAGGCCGAATACTTACTCACAGGAACACGGTACCCACTATGCATGTCTTATCTGCAGGGATATACTTAACCAGGTGCTGCCGTACCTGAACAT
>JAGBLN010000046.1 GCA_017635395.1 Lachnospiraceae bacterium | reverse complement strand
GGAAACTACACGAGTTATGACTGTCCCCCAACTGTTTTTCACCCCAGTTCGGGTACTTCGGGTACGCTCTTTTTCATACACGAGTTATCTCATCATGTATATACATTATACAGTATAATTATATGTGTTTCAACTTCTCTTAACCTCATGTGCCGTACATGTTGTGGTTAACCTCTGCCTGATAGTAACTGCTCATTGTTGAAGGAGCATTAAACAGTGCTGCCAGTATGTAGTTCTTGATGTGTGTGATCTTCGTGGTGTTGCTCTTTAGGCAGTCAATCACGTACTCAAGGTGCATATTTTGCTTGTGAAGGACAATGGACAGTTCGACAGAGCTGCTTTAGAGCAGATGGTAAGAGAAGTCAATGCTACACAGGTAGCTCCGGAAGATAAGCTCACGGATAGTGTTTACCACTATGACTCCAAAGAGAAGATCTTTGAGCTTGCTGAGAAGTTTGAGGTAAGAGCCCAGGACAGGGATGTTGATAAGGCTGCAGAAAAAGAGTCTGCCAGAGAAACAGACCTGGATGAAAAGCCATCTACTCTTGCGAAGCTTAAGGCTGAAAAGGAGGAGATTGCCAAACAGCCTAAGAAAGAAGCTGTAGATAAGGACAAGCATAGTCAGATTTTCCTCGGAGGTTCAGAGCAGACAACGCTTAAAGACCTTAATACTATCCTGGGAAAAGAGACTATCGATATGTATAACACTGGCGAGTCCAGAGGGAAGTCAGCAAGTTATAACATGAACTATCAGAAACTTGGTCACGACCTCATGAGCATAGAACAGCATATAATAGCTATCGAGATGCAATGCGCAAACACCGTTTGCATTATGCGAACATGAAAAAAGCCCCAACCGGGGCGAGAAATATCTATATAACGGAAAACAGAGCTAACATCACACAATGTGCAATGCCGCTCTGCAAAAGTCAAACTTTTTCTTTGTGATTATATTTTACTCAGGGCAAACCAACTG
Source organism: Lachnospiraceae bacterium (assembly GCA_017635395.1). Lineage (GTDB taxonomy): Bacteria > Bacillota > Clostridia > Lachnospirales > Lachnospiraceae > NK4A136. The sequence goes on along the minus strand of JAGBLN010000046.1, from coordinate 21,138 downwards.
TCAACCACCATTTTCAGAAAATCAAACGTGCTCTTGAGCATAGGATTATTCTTATAATAATCCTTATTCTTGTAGGCTCTGTCCATAACTTCATGAAGTCCCTTAGCTTCCTCAGTGTGAACACCACTGCTTGAGACAATCTCCTTATGCATATATAGGAGCGTTACAATCTGTTGAATCCTAGCATTACTCATGGTGAATGGACGGATAGCCTGCTCGGCATAGTTGTTGTCGAGCGGTATGTTGCCATCTTCAAGGAATTTATGCAGATACTTTTCCTGGTTGATGCTGTAGGCAAGCACGAGTCGGTTGTAAAAGTTGTACAACTTGCGCAATTTGTACAACTTTTGCAACTATGGTCATGAACTGGAGTAAGAACCTGAGAATTGCTGACGGACGCCGGAACAGGAGGAACTGCTAACGGAACGATTTCAGGAAGTGCCTGTGAAACAGCCTCGTCCTTTAGCTTGCGTTTCCAATAGAAATAGCTGTTCCCTGATATTCCGTTCCGCTTACACCAGTCTGCGACTGCCAGTCCGTTGGCTTTCTGTTCTGCAAAATGTGATGCCCAACTCTGTATTACGATCTCTGCAGTTCTTCCCGTCGCCTTCTATACTCGATTATCGGCTTATCTGCCATTAGGAGTCGTTCATCTATACGAAGTGCGGTCTTTGACGGAATCTGCTTCTCCACGACACGCTTATCCTGCCGCTCAACTATCAGATCAGCCCAATTACCTGCAAACGCAATTATTTTGTCAATCAATCCTATCCCCGTAATCCTATTGTAGAATCTGATAGATATAATAGTCTCGTCTTCGTTAACCGGGATGAAATATGCGAGAATACGAATCTTATTATTGATGGTGTTCATCCAGAGATTCGGATATTTGAAAGTGAGATTTGTCGTGTTAATAGAGCACTCATCTGCCCCCCTCGGAACCTGCCCGGCATCTTTCTCATTATTTGCACTGGTCTGCAGGGTATTCTCATCAAGCCACACCACCTTTGGACCATTGATCAAGGTTTTATCCCCCCGCCCGATAGTATTGTGGTGAACAAAGGCCAGATGCTGAACATCAAGCTGATTCTCTATCACCCTTGAGTAATGGATATTCCATGTGTCATTCAGATGCCCGTATTTAAACCTCTTATCGGTCATAATATCAAATACCGGTGGTTCTGATACAGGCTCTGCATCCCCGTACCACATAAAAACTATCCCACCGATTTCCCTTACCGGATAGTTCTTCAGATTAAATCTGTCATAATTCTTATTTGACTTTCTTCCTTCCGCAGGAACACAGGCACATTTACCGTCTTCGGCAAATTCTATACCGTGGAAAGGGCACTGCAGATGGCCATTTACAACCTTTCCCATGCCTACCAATGCTCCCCTATGCGGACACCGATCCGACAGAATATGTAATTCGCCTTTGCAATTGCGAAAAAAGACAAGCTTTAGTCCCATCCGCTCAACAGGATAAAGCCTGCCTTTCTTGAAATCCTTCGACGAAGCTACTGCGTACCACTGATTATTTATCATTCCTTCCCCCTACACTATCCGTAAATACGAAATTATCACAAATACTCTGTATTCTCCGGTTCTTTAATTCTATCTGAGTAAGCTCGCATCTAAACTCAGGATTAATGCTTCTCTCAATCTCATAGGTATAGCTTTTACTTAGTTTCAACATGCAATACCGCACTATATCGTCTTACCACTGTTGGCACACAATATTATTCTGCTTTCTCATTATCTAGAACACTATTTTGATTCCGTTCGGTTCAATTATTTTATGTACAAGTTCTCTGCAGGATAGAGATATCTTCGTATCCACTTCCAAATCATAGTCTGTAATACCCATAACCACAATGTTGCCGGACACTCCTTGCGAAAGAATATTAACCATTTCATCCTCTGACATCACAATTTGCTCCTGGAACATATACTGTACGAGTTTTGGAGTACTGAATACTATGATTTTAGCCCCCTGATTTTCCTGATTCGTCCTTTTCATAGCAGAATCAATCTTACCTGCAGCGCCTTTATCATCAGTCAGTACACACAATTTTCCATCTGCTACTCCGGGCAGATGAGATAAGATATGAACACAGATTGCTATCAGCTCTTCTCCTAAATTATCCTCATGTTCTTTGTTTCCTCTTACCGCTGTAAAGAATCTTTTATATAGATCCGAAGCCTTCAAGTTCTTCCCGTCATGCACTTCTGAATTCAGATTGCTATCAGCTCTCAGAGTATCTGTGATTGTACTCACAGGGGAGTGTACCATTCGCTCCGCCCACATCAAGTATTTATTAATTTTCTCAATCGAAGAAAAGCAATCTGAGATAATACTATATGAATATTCTTCATTGAACAATACAACTTTTACCCCGACATCATTCAAACTCTTTAGGTAATCAATAAACCGTCTCTCCAAGCTATGCTGATCTCCTGACAGTTCCATTAATATACATCTGGTTATAAAAATTAATATTCCTTGCTTTTCAAAATACTGAATAAATATATTCTTTTCAGTATCATTAAGATTTGAATGTCTCTGAAATGAACAGGCATCGTAAAAAAAAACTCTGTCTGCCTGATAGAACATACGCTTGATTTCATTAATCTCCGTACTAACATATGCTTCTATTTCATGAAAATTATCAGGGGTTTCCGTATATTTTGTTACCATACCTACTCCCCCTTGATCCTTGTATACAAATCCCGCATATTCTTTAGTGCTTTATCGACTGTTCTTTCATTAATGAACTCATCTTCGGTGAACTCTTTTCCAGCCTTGGCTACAAGGGCTTCAATATTTATATAGTCATCTTTCTTGGATGGTTCCATGATGCTTTCATCCAACCACAAAACATTCAGCTTTTTTTTAATACTATCTCTTTCAATATTAAATAAATTCTCTCGCACCTCATTTCTGGCAATTAACTCCATCTCTAAGCTTCTGACTAATATCGCCATATACGGCACCTGATAATACGACATCAACCGTACGATGGTCTCAGCTTCATCCCCGTCTGATTCTTCTTTGAATTTAGCGAACATTCTTCTGAAACTAACCTCTGGCATCAACAACATTCCCGCAAAGAGATTAGCAGCAAATTCTTCTTCATGTTCATAATAGTGATCATTCATAAATTCAACCTTTGAAACAAACTCATCAGCTCCAAAAAAAACATGATAGATTTCATGGGCTATGGCGAAGTTTACATTTACTCGAGGCAAAGATGTATTCAGAACAACATATCCAAGACCATCCCCTTTATAGCATAACGCTCCGATTTCATCATCGGCAAATGGCATTTCAAAGACAAGATACCCTTTTTTATGAAAGGAAGATCTTACAATTTGTAAAATATTCAGGAGATCGCTGTCATATTCAATCCCCGCAAATGAACAGAACCGTTTTACCATAGAATATATATCTTCACGATTCTTATCACTATAAGCGATTATTGTCCGTAAACGTTCTATATTCATATCTTATCCCTTGCAATGTTAACGAATCGACTCCTTGCACTCAACACTTCATCGATATTCTCCATTAGCTCCATTAACTGATTAGCAATCAGTTCCTGCTTTCCAGACGGTTCACCGGCATAAAAGGCGATCTTATTAACAGCTGTTGTATCAACTTGCGGAATAATAATCGTGTCCGCTAAAAAGAATTCTACATTCTTTCCCAACCCTCGTGCGATTTTTTCCATATCAGTACAACATTCCTCTTGCGTACCAGTCAATAAGCGCGACAACTTATTCTTATCAATGCCTGTGATCATACTCAGATATGTCTGTTTGATCTTCATCTCTGATAAGTATTTATTTACATTGCTAATAAATTTAGTCATGGCACTCATCCTCTTTCTTTTGTCTCAAAATATGAGATTATGTTTCTTCGTATCTGTTATTTCACTCGTTGCAGCAGATGATATAATTATTATATCTCATTTTTAGAGAATTTTGAACATTTTTGTATGCTTAAGATGTTCGATCAGTTGCGATAGCAAGCTTTAAAAGCTATGAGAAATATGACACAAATCTTCATACGGTCTCCTTGCTCCATACTGACGGTTTCCCCACTCCGGACAGACGGTGTAAAATCATCCGTAGTCTGATTTTTTTTTCGATTCCATCAGAATTATATTTGTCACTAGCCTCTTGACGATATATCTCTACCGCGATATAGTGAATGTAAGGAGGACATATTCCCATGATTGTTTATCACGGTTCTGACCACATTATAGAGATGCCAATTTACAACGGCAGCAGGAAAACAAATGACTACGGTTACGGATTCTACACCACCGAAACCCCTGAACTTGCCAAGGAATGGGCATGTGCCAAAAATATGGATGGTTTTTCCAATTCCTATGAGGCGGACCTGACCGGTCTGAGCATTCTGAGTTTAAACTCTCCGGAATACAATATACTAAACTGGCTGGCTATTCTTACAAGATATAGGACATATTGGCAGAAAACCAGCATTTCAGAAGAGGCCAAAAATTATTTACAGCAGCATTTCTTTATCGATCCGGATCCCTATGATGTGATCATAGGTTATCGCGCCGATGACTCTTATTTCTCGTTTGCCCAGGACTTTGTCGCCAACACGATTTCTCTCTCAAAACTTTCTGAAGCGATGCATCTTGGTAAGCTCGGGGAACAGATTGTATTTAAAAGCAGCAAAGCATTTACGCATATCAAATTTATCGACGCAGAACCCGCATACGCTTCTACCTACTATGAAAAGAAAAACGCCAGAGATATGGCCGCGCAGCGCGCTTACCGCAGCACCAAGAGCTCATCGGATAATATAAACGATTTATTCATGATCGATATTATGAGGGAGGGAATCTGGAATGGAGATCCGCGCTTACAGTGATATATACCTTTATACGGCTCAGAATAATCTGGGACATGCTGCAGACTTTGCCATTACATCATTGGACCTCGAGCCGGACGTTTTCGGGAATGCATTTGCCGTATCAAGTGTATCCAAACAGTTTAGCAGCGGAAATCCCATGTATGTTGTGGGGATAAACGGATGCGAACTTGCACGTGAGGTTCTTAAAGAAACGCATACAGCTTTCGACGATACAGAAGACGTCATGTATCTGGATAAATCCCCCGAATATTGGGCCGGATGGGCTTTGGCTTTCTATCAGTGGTACTCGGGACGCTCGTTTACGGAAATCCTTGCTGTTATGCCCCTTTCCCGGATCATAAAAATGTATCCTGTCTATCATGAAATGGATATCATCCACTTTGCAGATGAAATGGATGAACTGATGCGGAAAGCCATCCCGGATACCCGGCTGAAAACCCACCGTATCAACAACCGGCTATCCCAATCCGAGCTTGCCAGCAGCTCGGGAGTTGCACTGCGCCAGATTCAGCTATTTGAACAGCGTCAAAGAAATATCAACAATGCCGCTGCTATCACCCTGCTTCGCCTGAGCAAAGCCCTCCATTGCAGCATTGAGGAGTTACTGGAGTACTGATAACATAGGAAGCCTGCATTCGGATACCGCACGAATGCAACAAATTACAGAAAAAAATGAATAAAGATCTATCGTCAACTGCGCAAAACTTGAAACTTGGGCATCACATTTTGCAGAACAGAAAGTCAGCGGGCTGACAGTCGCAGGCTGGTGTCAGCGGAACAACATTTCCAGGCACAGCTGCTTCTACTGGAAACGCAGACTAAAGGATGAGGCCGTTTTCATGACCATAGTTGCAAAAGTTGTACAAGTTGCGTCCCCCTTTCCCCGGAACGGTTTCGCTGGATAATTGATATACATCGATTAAGCTAAGGTTACTTCCTCTTCATGGCATTCATAATACTGTCCATATTTTTTTCGGTCAAATATCCAGACGGAAGTTTTCCCTTCCCCTTCGGATACTTCAGCTTTTCCTTGTCCCTGCTTTCTTCTACCAGTAAATACGTGAAAAAAATCTCCCAACTGAAGTATTTCCCGCTTTCAATGTGGTCGGCCGGACTTTTAAGAATGCCTCTCACTCTTTCGTTTCCATCAAAAATAGCAGACTTTAATATCAGCCATTCAAAGCTTTCAGGCAGAAAAAAATCAATGTTTTTTCCGCTTATCGCCTTATAACGTGACAATCTCTGGATTTCAGCACCCAGTGCAGCCGCATCCGCAATAACAAGAATCCTTTCTTCACTGGATTCCTCCAGCACAGAGAGAATATTGCTCTTACCGTTTGCAGATTCACATTTTGTCTTTAACCCCTCCGCAGCCTTACCGAAAAACTGAAAGCCCGACTTTGAGTCTTCAACAATGATCAGATCATACTTGGCTGCGGTTATATCCTTTATTGTAAGTTTGTCATATATCTTTTCAATTCTAGGTTTTCGGTCATTCTTAATAATCTGCTTAATTGCATCTATGCTGTATGCAATCTGCGGTAAAGGTTCTCTTGTCACCAGTACATAATAGTTATCCGTATGGATAATTGCCTTTGCAAAGTTATACTCATTTAAGAATTTCGTACTTTCGTCAACAAAAACAATGCTTCCCTTTGTCCTTTCCAGAATCAGATCCCAGTTATTTCCATCCAAAACAATACACGGTCTATTGCATTTTAAAGTGATTCCGCTCGCTCTTCCCTCTTCAGAATACTGCCTGACCATATTTACCAGTTTAGTTTTTCCTGTTCCACTGTCACCGGTTATTATGGTTACATTTCTTTCAAGGTCCAGTTTAAATCCTATATGCTTGTTTTTGATTGAAAACGAAATTCTACCCTTCATCTATGGGCTCTCCCTTCAGATAACGATCCGCAAGCATCAGAAACTCAACTGGATCACTGACGATTTTACGCCGTCTGTCATTTATTACTTTGACAGAAAAATCATTTCCAAAATCCATTGCATGATGCAGGGTAACTTTTATGTCTCGGTCCTCCGCTAACCTAAGCAGATATTTTGCACAATTGTCACCACAATTTGAAATATTAAAAACTTTATTCGGCATATTCCGGATCAGCAGCAGCGTCTTCACCCCGGCAGAAAGCTCCGTGGAGGCAAATGAGCCAAATATATCATTTTTTATCACATCCGGTGAAACCACTTCCGAATCATCTATGTCACGGATCACTTCACGGGCAAAATCATCCATTACCCAGTTTTTGTCATACTGGTTTTCGTAAAACATCCCTGTGTTATAAATCTCATCCGGAAGATTTCCAAAATATATGCGTAGCAACGCAGTGTCCCTCCGTTTAACCTACCTACATCCTGCTGTCTAAGAATTTTCCGGTCTCCTTGTGGTGGAATTCCGGAAGCATCCTGTTGAAGAGTTCCACCAATTCCCCCCTGGTCCAGCTGCCTTTGTCACGCATAGCACGGATTGCAGAAGTAAAGTACTCAAGATCCTCCTCCTTATATTCAGCCGCCTTCTTGACGATGCCAATGGATGTGAATTTCTCCATGTCCAGGTTCTCGCCGTCCATGTAGAACTCCTCGAAATCCTTCTCACCGGTGGTGTCGCTCTTAAAGAAATATACAGGATATTTGTGCAAGGCCTTAAGCTCACGCACCCTTGCCCTGGCCTCATCCTCGGTGGCACATTCCACAGGTTCATAGCCCAGGCTGTTTAAGTATTTCACGGCTATATCGCTGAATGTAACAAGGTTTAATTCTTCATCAAGCTTCGGGAAATAGATGTCCCTGTTTTCACCCGTAAGGCAGGACAGGATGCACAGCTCGCCTGCTTCCTTAGGGGTAACAAAGTACCGCCTTACGTCATTGGGAGCCGCAATGGGCTGTTCCTTCTCAAGCCTGCGGTTAAAACCGTATAGGAGACTTCCGTCCGAAAAGGCCACGTTAGCGAATCTTGCAGTGGACACAGGCATCTCGAGGCTACGCCTGTTCAGGTAGTGCTCCATTATACGTTTTGAGGCACCCATCATATTCACCGGATTTGCCGCCTTGTCCGTGGACACGCAGAAATACTTTTTTGCGCCACACTCCTTGGCAAGGAGCATGGTTGAATCAGTATTGAAGATATTGGTATCAATCATTCGCATGAGGGTATAGGGATCCTTTTCAGACCTTACATGCTTTAACGCTGAGGTATTGAACACGTAGTCGTATCCGCCTATGCGGTCTTTCTGCTCTTTTATGAAAGCCCTGAATATGTCACTTCCGCAGTCTATTGCGAAGGTTGCGAACTCTCCTGAGCCGTATCCCTTGGAGGACCTGATGTCCCGCACCAGCTCCACCATATTGTTTTCGCTAATGTCCACTACATGCAGCACTTTTGGGTCTCTTGCGAAAAGCTCACGGCAGATGGCGCTGCCTATGGTGCCGGCGCCACCGATCACCAGAAAGCGTCCGTTCTTTACGATATCGCTGATCTGAACCTCAATCTTTCCGAGGTCCTCAACAAACAACGGTTTTGTGCGCCCGATCAGGGGCAGGATGTTATCATACATGGGGCAGTTCTCCTTCCAGATTACTTACTAAAACTTCCCATCTTTAAAAAAAATTGTACATATAATGCAATCGACATATACCTACGCATACACTGGGGATCCGTGAATTATCCGGTCCGTATGCATTTACCTAATCCGCTCCGGCTCACAGCTTCGCCTGGCAATACCACATGATATCGCCTTACATCCACTGACGAACACTGCTACAGGACGCTGTCTTACCGCTACCGCCATGTAGTATCACGAGTCACGGTCTCACTGTTATTACCATACAATGTCACACGACACTCCCCATCTGTCGCCCTCATGCACTGCCGCATGACACTGCCAGTCAGTTACCGCTATGTCCTCCGGGCTCACCCATCACTTCCACTTTATTCCTTTTGCAATCTTTTTTATCTCTGTCGCATTTTTCTCTTGCATATAGAACTTTCTGTCACCGAACCATACTCTGAGCATATATCCCTCTTCTCACATTCCTCTAACAGCCGCCTTTAGCTCTTCTCATAATGCTTACACATTTCCATATTTTGTCAGACTCAAACCAGTGGACGCTTCCCCATAGATCCATTTCCTCCAAATCCAGTGAGAAATGTTCAATAATTCTCCGCATGTACCTCAAAAAACGCCTGGGGATGATCGCATACCGGACATTTCTCCGGTGCTTCGGTTCCGACTACGATGTGACCGCAGTTGCGGCACTCCCATACCTTTACTTCACTCTTTTTGAACACTTCCTGTGCCTCTACATTGTGAAGAAGGGCACGGTATCTTTCCTCATGCTTTTTCTCTATTTCAGCCACCTGCCGGAACTTCTCTGCCAGCTCCGGAAAGCCTTCCTTTTCCGCAGTCTCAGCAAATCCGGCATACATGTCTGTCCATTCATAGTTTTCGCCATTTGCTGCTGCCGTCAGATTCTCGGCAGTGCTGCCGATTCCCTCCAGCTCTTTGAACCACAGCTTCGCATGCTCTTTTTCATTATCCGCAGTTTTTAGAAACAATGCCGATATCTGCTCGTAGCCTTCCTTCTTTGCCTTTGACGCAAAGTATGTATATTTATTCCTCGCCTGCGACTCGCCGGCAAATGCCTCTAATAAATTCTTTTCAGTCTGTGTTCCTGCGTACTTGTTTCCCATTTCGTAGCTCTCCTTTTATCTTCCTTTATGTCAGCCTCTCATACATCCTGGTCACAAAACACATCAGTGCTCATCCAGGTCAGTCTTAAGCTTTGCCCTCAGATCCTCAACAGACAGCCATTCCGTATTGGTTCCGGAGCTGTACTCGAATTCCTGATCCACGAGCTTTCCGCCGGGAATCATGTCGCGGTCTCTCCACCAGTTGTAATGGGGATATATTATGAAGTGTTTCTCATACTCATATGTATGAAGGGAATCCTCACGGGTGACCATTATCTCATGAAGCTTCTCGCCCTCACGGATGCCCACTTCCTTCTTTACACATCCGGGAAGCATTGCTTCAGCCAGGTCCGTAATCCTAAAGCTTGGGATCTTGCTTATGAAAGTCTCGCCACCTTTTGATTCCTCAAGAGCCTTGATAACCAGCTCTACGCCCTGCTCTAAACTTATCCAGAACCGTGTCATTCTGAAATCCGTGATAGGAAGCTCCTTTTCGCCCTTATCAATCAGGTTCTGAAAGAAGGGAATGACGCTGCCCCTGCTGCCGGCCACATTTCCGTACCTTACCACGGAAAATCTAGTTCCGTCCTCTCCGCCGTAAGCGTTTGCCGCACAGAAGAGCTTGTCGGAAACAAGCTTTGTACCGCCGTAAAGGTTTATGGGATTTACTGCCTTGTCAGTGCTTAATGCCACCACCTTCTCCACGCCTGTAGCAAGGGATGCATTGATCACATTCATGGCACCGTTGATATTGGTCTTGATTGCCTCGTTAGGATTGTACTCGCAGGCAGGCACCTGCTTCAGGGCAGCCGCATGTATCACATAATCACAGCCCTTCATTGCCATCCTGAGACGTTCCTCATCCCTTACATCACCAATAAAAAACCTCAGCACCTTGCTATGTTCCTTATACTGGTTCTGCATCACGAACTGCTTATACTCGTCACGGGAATAGATGATTATCTTCTTGGGCATATAATGTGCAAGCACATAGTCCACGAAATGGTGTCCGAAGGATCCCGTTCCGCCGGTTACAAGTATTGTCTTATTATTTAACATAGCAAGTCTCCATTCGTATTTTTAGATGTAGCTGTTCTCTTTATATTTCCTTCACCCACAGACCATGCAAGTTGCAGTACTCATATACAGCCACAGCGCTGTCGCCGTCAGCCAGTACGAATTCTGCCACAGGCTTCTCTTCCGGCTTAAGGTACCTGACCTGGCAGCCGTTCTTTGTCTCAAGGGCGATGAACTGGATGTAATGAGCCTCTATCATGGGATGCTCCACTTCACCGACCTGAACCTTTATAATGTTGCCTTCAACAGTTACTGCAGGCACATGCTTCTCGAAAGCGCCGTCTGTCGCACCGGGCACCAGCTCCTTCATGGGCTCGCCGCAGCATACTACGGGTACTCCGCTGTCATTAAGTTTTGTTATTATATTTCCGCAATGTTCGCATCTGTAAAATTTCATGTTTTAATCTCCTTTTCTTTTTTGATATTTATTTAATTTCTTTAACTTATTCCGATATACGACTCCGGCTCATTCTACCAGTTCAAAATCACTTGCCGGATGTTTGCATATCTCGCAGATATAATCCTCCGGCAGGGTCTCGCCTATGTACTCGAAACCACAGATCTTGCAGCGCCATTTATGTACCCCAGGCGGAAGAGAGGACTTCCCGTCCTTTCCGGTTTCTTCAGGCTTCGGCTTAATATTCTCCTGATAGTATGTATATGTAGCTGAAGGCACGTCCGAAAGCACTTCCATATCCGTCACCGTTCCGATGAACATGGTATGGGTTCCCAGGTCAATCTTTTGCTCCACATCTACTGATATATATGCGTTTGTTCCCTTTGTGATGTACATCAGGCCGTTTGCCGCACGCTTGCAGTCAGCGTAGCCTGCGAATTTGTCCACATCCTTCCCGGACTGAAAACCGAAATGCTTGAACACATCGAAAGATGCTTCTTCGCTTAATATGGACACATTGAATTTTCCTGTATCCACGATCATGTCGTGGGTGAAATTTGCCTTATTCACCGCTACCGCAATGCGGTTCGGCTCGCTGGTCACCTGTATGGCCGTATTCGTGATACAGCCGTTGTCCCTGCCATCACGGACAGCCGTCAGTACAAACAGGCCGTAACTCAGTTTAAACATTGCCTTTTTATCCATGCTTTCTTACCCCCTTTTTTATTTATATATTTTACTGTTACTCATTTCCATCGTCATTTTGAGCGCAACTACGTATTGCAGCGCCAAAAGACCCTGCTTACTCCCCCCTCAGTATATCCACCTATGCTTATCACGGCGATTTACTCATCCGGGTACACATGCAGCTTCCTGTAAAACGCTCTATTTTAATAAAAACTTTTCAATAGCATATTGCTATTGATACCAAGTAATTTTATCACTTATCCAGGCACAATACAAATAATCGCTTACAGACTCTTTAACCCTAACAATCCCAGTATACAGAGTATCAGAGTTGCACTGCTTAGCCCAACTGCAAGCAATGCGCGAAGCATAATCCAGCGGTAGGCTCTCTTTTCTGAGGTACCGCTGGTCTCCATCCGGTCACTATCTGTAGCCACGGTAACAGCCTGGCTGCCCGGCCGGTTGGAAATGAACAAGCCGAGTATATAGACCGCAAATATTGCATATGTAATTGTCCACGCCATATAGTATGATTCGTGTCCAAACTTCAGGTATATATCCTCCAAATGGACATAATTATCATTGCCCAAAAGCTTTCCGAAAGGCATGATGCCGATGGCGCTGAAGCACCAGTAATTTTCCATAGTATATCCCACAGCCAGTGACATGGTCGCTGCTGTTTCCACAAGCAGACGCTTTTCCCTATCCGTTTCTTTTTTCATATAAAACAAAAGGATAAAGGGTAAGAAATAAACGCACCAGTAAGGCTTTCCGTCGGCTATGGTGAGAAAATAGGCTAGAGTCCCGGCAAAAGATAGCCACAGCAGGTACCATTTTTTTTCATTTTCCCCCTCCGGAGCATTTTTGCAATATGCATACATGCACACAGCCATATACGCCAGGAATAGCACCGGAACCGTAAAACCTAGGACAGGAAGCTTATGCCTTAGCATCACTTCCACCATTTCTTCGGTCCTAATCTTCTTTTCCGCTTCACCGGCGGGATCAATAAGCTTAAAAGGAAGTGCCACCAGGAAATTCACAGCCATAGGCAGTGCCGCTTCCACGCCCATCTTCCATAGCCGTTTTTCCTTTGCAATAATCACCGGCGTAATTATGAATATCGGAAACATCTTGCACTGAACAGCAAGAATAAAGAACAGCATAAAGCGCTTGTCGTCTTTCTTAAGAATATAGTAGATTGCCTTCAGGGCGAAAAACAAGCCTATGATGTCGAGCTGTGCCACGGAAACAGCCGACGTAAGAGCAAAAATCGATGTCGGGAAAAGGTAGAAGAGCTTATCCGTATCGGCCTTTTTCAGCCCCAGCACCTCTCCTATCCTGGAAACCTCCCTGGCTGAGAGCATTAAGAAAACCAGCATGAGCATCTTGCTGTAGATTCTTGCCCCCATATACTCCGTCAGTATGTCCTGGCAACCTATGGCCTTTTCTATAAGGTAGATTGGCAGCTCCCAGATGGCCACGATGATATTCATCACCATGTCATAGTTTGCAAAGTGGATCATCAGTCCCTGGTCAAAAGCCTCTTTGCTGACACTGTAATAATGGAAGAACCGCCCGGAGAAGAGGGCCTCCCACACAAGCATGCCCTGCCTGGAATTGGACCTACAGTCGCTGTAAAAGATTTCGATCGTAGTAAACAGAAGTACTGCAATCAACAGCAGCACCTCTCTATTTATTTTTATGTTTCTTTTTTTTGGGGCGTTTTTTGTCATTTTCTAAACCTTTCAGAATCTGCACCAGTTATGATACTCACAGCACGCTCATCCATTTATGGATTCCCTGCGTGATCATTTGGCTCTGTTGATTACCTTATCATATATGCCCATCAACAGGGCATAGTTCTTTTCCTCGCTGTACTTTTTCTCATACTCTTCGCGTGCATTGTCAGATAATGCCTGACGGCCCGTCTTTTCAAACCTTTCCAGGGCCTGGTACAAGCTACTGGCACTGTTCTCACATTTCACGCCTGTCACACCATCCGTCACGAGGGATGCAGCATTTCCCACGTTATTTGAAATGACTGGGATTCCCAGTGAAAAAGCTTCAGCCACATTCATGCCGAAGGTTTCGTACCACTGGGGGCAGATAACAAGAGCCTCCGCTTTCGATAGAAGCTTCATTGCATCCCCATGGGGAAGCTGGCCTGCAAGGCGGATATTTGTGATATGGTGTTTTTCCAGATATTTTCGGATTGCATCCTCCTGCTCGCCGGTGCCCACCATCACAAGAGTCTTTCCGCTGCGTGCGAAAGCTTTTACCATAAGGTGGGTGCCCTTGATGCGCTCCAGGCGGCCCAGGGCGATATAGTATTTTTCTTTTTGCGATAAGCCTATAGTGTGCAGGAGTTCTGCCGCTCTGCCATCTGTAGTTTCAGAAGTTTCTGTCAAACTGGTGCTTTTGTTGATGACGCCGGAAGCACTGTCCGCCGCCGGATCCGGCGTGAAATTCGGTTTTACATGTATATGCGATGCGGGGATAAGAGCCTTTTTATCAGTTCTGTTAAGACTCTGAAGTTTTTCTTTATTAAAATCTGTCAAACAGATATAGTGCACTTTTCCCCATATACCGGACATCTTCTGGAGCTGCAGGCTAAGGACTACTGCAGCAGTCTGCAGTCTGCTGCCGCGATAGCAGGCATGGGATATAGCAGGCATATAACAAAACTTGCATCTTATGCACTCCTCGCATATATGCCCGTTCCTGTACATCGTTGCACCTGGACATACCATACGGAAGTTATGCAGGGTCTGCACCACCGGTACCCCCATATGCACAGCCGCATAGAAGACCGACGGACTGATACGGTGTACGGTATTGTGGACATGGACTACATCAATTTTTTTCTTTCGAATCAGGTGACATATGTCCCTATAAGCTCGTACAGAAAAGAAACTTTCCATGTACATCAGGCCTTTTTCAAGCCTGCTCCCTTCTGAAAGCTCTGAATTGTTCCTGATGTACAGGACCACTTTATGGCCGTGTTTCCTAAGCATGGCAGCTTCATTTTCCACCACCACGTCTTCCCCGCCTGGGATCTGGTATTTGTTGTGAACGATTAAGATATTCATCCGATTTACTTTCCAAAGAATCTTGCCAGCGGCTCCACCGTGGCGTTCAGGTTATCAATAGCCTCATTAAGGGTCTCCAGGTCCACTGAGTTCAAGCGTTCCATACTCGCCGACAGATCACCTGTGGCCTGGATCGTGAGATTGTTGATATTCTCCACCGTACCGCCAAGGTCTGCTTCATTGAGCTCTGCTGTCAGCTGCTCTAAGTTCTTAAGGGATACCATGGTGCTGTCGTATATGGTATTGATCTTCGGGACAGCAAACATCACGAATCCCACTACTACTATCAGCATCCCGCCGGTGAAAATCGCGCTCAGCATGGACATCAGGAAAGAAAGCTTCTGGTATTTCAGCTGCTTCTTCTCGATCAGCGCCGCCTGCTTGTTATATTCTTCCACATTCTGCCTGTGGACTGCCTCTTCTACCAGCTCCTGTTTAAGCTGTGCATTCGCTTCAGTTGAAGACGGGTTTATCTGATTATTTGCTTCCATCAACTATATTGCTCCTTCTTACCAAGATTTTGCTATTGCTTTTCCAGCCCGGGATCCAACCGGGACTCCATTCCAAACAATTACTTAGTTATTTATACCGGATAAGCTCCCTACGTACTATCAACTGTAATTTAATTATTTATTCGGTTCAGAGAATGCCCTGTCACTCTACAGTCTTCACAAATTCCGCTCCGAGCTTAACTTCCACTGTCCTGTTCATAAGCTGTACTTCTATGCCCACGATACGCTGCCGCCTGTCAACCCACTTGATCACGGACTCCTGGCCCTTTAACGGACCGTCCGTCACTATTATCTTTTCCCCCTCGTAATGTCCCCTGGAAGGCCTGATGACATGATCCTCACCGCCTATGGTTCTAAGTAAATTTTCTTCGTCAGGGTATATGGAGATTATCTCTTCTCCCACCTGGAGAAGCTTGGTCAGATCCGGGATTTTCCTGATCTGCAGCCTGAAGTTATCTACATCCTTAACATCCGCAAAAACATAATTTTTGAAGGCCAGCTCCCTGTGCGCGATCCACTCCTTTCCGCTGCGGCGGAGCCTTTCCACATACATGACGAACACTTCCTCGTCATCCTTAAGGAACTTTTTGCACTGTCTTATGATTTCTTCCTCATGGCGGGCTCGCACCCACATCACATACCACATGGCCTGACCGTCCCGGATGGATAAAAATAAAACCTCCCACACTAAATCCATATGGGAAACTCCGCTAACCAGTGTATTCTATCATGTTTGTATGATAACTAGCAATATTGGGAAGTTTTAACCACGGAAGAGTACAAAAATAACCGCCCTTGAAAAGCTGCAAACGTAATCGAACACTTGTTCTTGTGCTAAAAATATGCTATAATAATGAATGTGCTACCATACACGGTAGGCGGTTAGCCCTCCCCGGAGGGTGTTGTGTCCCCTCCGACCAAAGATCCTTATGAACACCCTGTTCGTAAGGAAATCTTACGAAAGGAGGGCGTGTATTATGCTGACGATAGAAAGTTTGATCGCAGTACTGGCTTTTGCCATTACATGCTTTACAATTGGCTATACGGTTGGTTATAACCACGGAAGAGCACAAAAATAACCGCCCCCTGACAAGTCGCGGTTATTTTTGATAACTCATACTTATTGGGCTAACCGTCTATCGGTAGCACTTTTATTGTACCTCACACTCACCTCATTGTCAAACCACACGCAATAATCTTGACAGCATCCGCTGACAACACGATTACGAGTTTTTCAGCACGCCAGAAAGTTCCCCAGCATCTTCTTCCCCTCCGGCGTAAGGATGGATTCCGGATGAAACTGCATACCATAAATAGGATATTTTTCATGCTTTACAGCCATTACTTCGCCGTCATCCGCCCTGGCGATTACCTTAAGCTCTGCCGGCAGTGTGCTCTCATCAGCCACAAGGGAATGATACCTTGCCACCGGAGTTTTTTCGGGACAGTCCTTAAATATCGGCTGCTTTGTATCCAGATCCGTCAGCGACTGCTTGCCATGCATAAGCCTTGATGCATAGGTTATCTTAGCCCCGAAAGCAGCACAGATTGCCTGATGTCCCAGACATACACCGAGCATTGGAATGTCTTTTCCCAGCTCCTTTACCGCCTCGATGATAATGCCTGCATCCTCAGGACGCCCAGGTCCCGGGGAGATTACGATCTTATCCGGATTAAGAGCTCTGATCTCGTCAATACTCAGCTCATCATTACGGATCACCTTTATATCTGACCCCAGCTCTCCGAGGTATTGATACAAGTTATATGAAAAACTGTCGTAGTTATCAATTAGTAGAATCATTTTTTCTCCTTCTTCTGTCTCAGCTCCTATGAGACTATCTATACTGAAAATCACCAAAACCCACATTCACATAAGGAACTGCAGCAAATATATCATGTCACCCCGATGGCTTTAGCCCGAAGGAATCGTCTTTATTCCTCCACTTCCTGTGCCAGTCGCAGTGCCGTTAGTGACGCCATGGCCTTGTTCATACACTCCTCAAACTCCTTCTCAGGATCAGAGTCAGCCACGATTCCGGCTCCGCTTCTTACGAAAGCCTTTCCGTTCTTTTTATAAACTATGCGGATGGCTATGCAGGTGTCCATATTTCCGGTAAGGTCTATGTAGCCGATGGCACCGCCGTAGATCCCTCTCTTGTTATTCTCAAGCTCGCCGATCAGCTGACAGGCCCTTATCTTAGGTGCACCTGAAAGGGTTCCTGCCGGCAGTACTGCCTCGATGGCATCCAGCGCATCCTTATCTTCTCTGATTTCACCGCGCACGGTAGAACCAATATGCATCACATGCGAAAACCTCTCGATACATCTAAGCTTTTCCACTTCCACTGTTCCGAACTGGCTTATTTTACCCAGATCATTCCTGCCAAGGTCTACCAGCATGTTGTGCTCAGCCAGTTCCTTCTCATCTGCAAGCAGTTCCTTTTCAAGGCGCTTGTCCTCTGCCTCAGTCTTTCCCCGAGGTCTTGTACCCGCCAGCGGAAAGGTATGCACCACGCCGTTTTCCAGCTTTACCAGAGTCTCCGGCGACGCTCCTGCCACCTCCATGTCAGTACCTGAAAAATAGAACATATACGGTGAAGGATTTACCGTACGAAGCATCCTGTAAGTATTCAGCAGGCTTCCCTCATAGTCTATGCTCAGCCTGTTGGAAAGCACTATCTGGAAGATATCGCCTTCTTTTATATGGCTCTTGCCACGCTCCACCATCTCGCAGAATTCTTCTTTATTGAAAAGCGGTGTGATGTCGCTCTTCATATTTCCGGGCTTTTCCTTTATCTTCTCGCCGTGCTTTATAAGCTCTGCCAGGTTTTTAAGCTCAATGGCAGCCTTGTTGTATCCGGCCTCACCCTCCTCCAGCTTCATATTTGCTATAAGGATGATCTTCTGCTTCACATTATCGAAAGCGATGACCTTGTCGAAAAGCATCAGGTCCACGTCATTGAAGCCTTCAGTATCCTGCACCTCGCCCCCTGCCTCAGGCTCGCTATAGCGCAGATAATCGAAAGAAAAATACCCAACGAATCCGCCGGTGAATGAAGGCAGTTCATCCACTGCGGGACTCTTGTATTCAGCAAGCACCTGTCTGATCTGCTCGGACGGATTGTCAGTCCTTATATGGACATCCCCTATCTTAAGGTCACCATCGGTGCATGTGATAGAGAGCTTGGGATCATAGCCTAAAAATGTATATCTTCCCCATCGCATGTCAGCACCTGCAGACTCCAGCATGTAGCAATGCTTTGAAACATTTTTCAAAACCTTCAGGGTTTCGATGGGTGTGATAAAATCGGAGAGCAGCTCAGTGTAGACAGGCATTACCTTGTACTGTCCTGCTGCCGAGTATTCCTTTATCTTATTTATTTCGGGTAAAATCTTCATGGTAGTATCCCTCTCTCGCATTTATAGTTCATTAATCTTCTAGCTTTTATTCTGCTGAACACAGAGTGCTTAGTTTCCTACACCGCATTGTCCATCCTGTCAGTGTCTATAGCAGTCTCCGGAAGTGTTAAACATTTCCAGACACAACCGGCAAGATTTACCGGCTCTAAATGAAATACTTAGAAAACGACTCCGCTAACATTAGCGCTATCTGTGCAAGATTCAAATCACACACTCAATACCGCATCCTTCATTAACTTAACATACTCGCCTACACGCTGAGGCGCTGTATCCTTGTCTTCATTTATAAGCTTAATTATAGCCGAACCCACGATTGCACCATCTGAAATTGCTGCCATCTTTGCAGCCTGCTCAGGCTTTGATATACCGAAACCGATTGCACAGGGTACATTTGAATTCTCACGGATAAGTTTCACTATGGAATCCAGGTCTGTCGTGATCTCGCTTCGCATTCCAGTAACGCCAAGGCTTGATACAAGATAGATAAAGCCTTCTGCCTCTTTTGCTATCATCGCGATCCTATCCTTGGATGTAGGCGCGATAAGAGAGATCAGATCAATGCCGTACTCATGACATACAGACAGAAACTCTTCCTTTTCTTCATAAGGAAGGTCCGGAAGGATCACTCCGTCAATACCGACCTCTTTGCAGTTTTTCATGAACTTTTCCGAGCCGTAGGAATATACTACATTTGCATAAGTCATGAAAACCATAGGCACATCTGTCTCTTTACGTAAGTCCTTTACAAACTCAAAAATCTTATCCGTAGTGGTTCCTGCTTTTAACGCCCGTTCGTTGGCCTCCTGTATTACAGGACCTTCTGCTGTAGGATCAGAAAAAGGTATCCCCAGCTCAACAAGGTCCGCACCGGCCTTCACCATCTCAAGCACGCATTTCTTCGTGGTCTCAAGATCAGGGTCGCCACAGGTTATGAAAGGTATAAATGCCTTGCCGTTTTTGAATGCTTGACTTATCTTACTCATGGATTCCCTCCTCGCCTCTGTATCTTGCGATGGCTGCACAGTCTTTGTCGCCCCTGCCGGACACAGTCACTACTATTATCTGATCCTTGCCCATCTGCGGTGCAATCTTTCTTGCATGTGCGATTGCATGCGCCGACTCGATGGCAGGGATTATGCCTTCAGTCTTTGCCAGATATTCAAATGCCTGAACCGCTTCCTCGTCCGTGATTGCCACATACTCTGCACGGCCCGTGTCGTGAAGGTATGCATGCTCCGGTCCGATGCCGGGATAGTCGAGTCCTGCGGATATGGAATAAACCGGTGCAATCTGGCCAAACTCATCCTGGCAGAAGTATGACTTCATTCCGTGGAATATTCCCTCTCTTCCTGTTGCGATAGTAGCAGCAGTCTCGAATGTGTCCACGCCCCTGCCGGCAGCCTCACAGCCGATGAGACGCACATCCTTATCTTCAATAAAATGATAGAAAGTTCCTATCGCATTTGAACCGCCGCCCACACAGGCAAGCACTGCATCAGGAAGCCTTCCCTCTTTTTCCATTATCTGCGTCTTTATCTCTTCAGAAATAACTGCCTGAAAATCCCTTACAATAGTAGGGAAAGGATGGGGGCCCATTACGGAACCAAGGCAATAGTGGGTATCATCTATTCTTCTTGTCCATTCACGCATCGCCTCGGACACAGCATCCTTTAATGTTGCTGTACCGGTCTTAACGGGAATAACTTCCGATCCTAAAAGACGCATCCTATATACATTCAAAGCCTGGCGCTTGGTGTCCTCTTCTCCCATGAACACTACGCATTCCATTCCCATGAGCGCTGCCGCCGTAGCCGTTGCCACGCCATGCTGGCCTGCGCCGGTTTCCGCTATGAGCCTGGTCTTGCCCATCTTCTTTGCAAGGAGAGCCTGGCCCAGCACGTTGTTTATCTTGTGCGCGCCTGTGTGGTTCAAGTCCTCGCGCTTAAGATATACCTTTGCGCCGCCAAGGTCCTCGGTCATTTTTTTTGCATAGTATAATCTGGAAGGCCTGCCTGCATAATCATTGAAAAGCTCCGACAGTTCCTTTTTGAATTCCGGGGACTTTCCGATTCTTTCGTAAGCCTCCTCCAGTTCGATCACGGCATTCATAAGAGTCTCGGGAATGTACTGTCCGCCGTGCACGCCGAAGCGTCCTTTCTTGTTCTCGCTCATGGTTGTTCCTTTCTTTATTATGATAAATTACTGATATGTAATGACCTCCTGTCAAGTACAAAATTTCAGAGATCACCACAAACTTATTTAATTGTTACTGAAGGCATCTGGAAAGAGCCTCGGGGTATCAGTTCCCGGCATTGGCCACTCTGATATACGTGGAT
>JAGBLN010000045.1 GCA_017635395.1 Lachnospiraceae bacterium | reverse complement strand
TGGGGATTGGGGATTGGGGACCTTTGCAAAACGTGCTGTGTATTTCAATTCTATTTCGTGGTCTCCCTCGGGCAGTTCGGCACCGAGAAAGGCGTTTTCAACATTAGAGCAGGTTTCGATCTCCTTTCCGTCACAGTATATTCTCCAGCCCTCGTCATAGGGAATCGTAGTAAAGAGTATAGGCCGGTCTTTGGTTACGTGTACGGTGGCTTTTATGTCGGATGACCGGAATGATGTTATAGTTGGCGCTGTGGCAGTAAGGTCATCACAAATTTCCTTTAGATTGTTTTCCTTGGGATATGAATAAAAAAACATTGTACGGCAGCTGCCGGTTTCTACCTCTGGGTCCGTTGTGTAGATTGCTATTTCATCATATACGGTATCTGTGTCGATGTCGTCAAAATAATCAAAATTGGCCTCTAAGAGGGTGTCGCTGGTGACTATGCCGCCGCGTTTCAACTCGGCAGTTTCCCACCAACCATCGGGAGCGCATATAACATACATGGTTTTGCGTACGGCTTCGCCCTCTTCCTGGTAGAAGCATCCGTAAAAGGTCTCTTCGTCGTTGTGGGGGCGCACAAAAGAGTAATACAGTATATCCGACAGGGTGCTTTTTTTTGTAAAAAAGGTAGCTTGGTAATTTGTCTGTATCTCTGCGTTATATCTACCTATTTTCAGGTCATCGATAGCTATCGGTGTGAAAAAATCCTGCTCGCTGCCGGTAAGGCAGGACATCAGCCTTTCCTGGTTTATAAAAGGATCAGTGCCTGCTTCGTAGTTTTTTATGTCACTGTTTGCCATGAATATTATGGGAAGGGTAGCGTCAAATTCCTCTATCCTAGGCTGGACTATTATGTTTGTGGAAACTGTTTCCGGTGAATTCTCTAACTCGTCACGTTCGGAATATTCAATGATCCTGTATTTTGCCCCTGTAAGGGCATATGTTACAGGAGTATAACCTGCTTCAAGGATCGCCCTGTTTGTGGCATATATACCGAGGTTATAGAGGGCGTGACGGAGATTGTAGTCATCCGATGATGAAAAGGTATTAAGCCCCATGTATCCGAACCAGGAGGGGGCGTTGGAGTTTGTCTGGTTCATTACGCTTATACGGTATACGCCTGGGTCAGCTGCCTTTATTTTCTGTACTGCATCACCCTCTGTGAGCCATTGTTCTTCCGCTATTTCGTTTATGAGGTCACCACGGTTTATTTCAGTGATGTAAAAGTTTGCCAGGACTTCAAGGCCAATGATCGCGACGAAGGAAACCATTAGTACTCGTACGGCTTTCGTGGAACGAACCTTTTTATAAATTAGCAGCATAAGCAGGTATATGAGCAGGAATACAATGTTTATGAACATCATATTGTTTGTGTTTCCTAGCTGATATGATTTATAGCGTAGAGCGCAAATCGGTATCATGACGGAATAAAGCACCATAAGGGAGAAAGTATATATTGTATATGCCTTATTGTTGATTTCTTTTGCGTGGAGTATGGTAACGGATGCCATGGCACATAAAACAAAAGTTAAGCAGAAAGAAAACCTGTAGGCGTACCAGTTGGGGAAGTCGAATGCATGCATGAATTCGTATAGCGGAAGTAGCAGCATGCATAATAGGTAGTATACAAGACCTATAGCTACCAGTATCTTTTCACGAAATGAAACCGTTTTTGTGGAAAAGAAAAAGGGTGTTAGCAGCAGGACCGGCAACGAGGAATACAAGAAAGGTGTGTTATTGTCAAGCCCTGGAAAAGCGCCTATGAAAAAAGAATTGATTATATCAGGAACGGTTGCGAAAAGCTCCTTGAATGCCTGATTATCCTGGGCCATGTGGGTGTACAGGAAGTATGCGGCAGGAATCAGGGCGGCTGCACATAATGCAGCGGCAAGCATGACTGAAGCAGCATATTTCACGCCTCTTTGGAAGAACTGCCGCAGGGCATTTTCCTTACGGTATCTAAGAAATGAAAGTATAAAGACCATTGCCTCGAAAATGCCGGCCATAAATGCCAGGTAGAAATTGGTTATGAAAAGATAGGCAAAAGTCAGCGTTAGTGAAATGAACGGAAATTTTGAATCGTCTTCTGTTTCATCTTCTGTCCTTGAAGTCCCACCGGCAGCCTTCATCGTCAAGTATGTCAGTATGGGAAGTATGTATATTGCATCCAGCCACATTATATTAGTATACATTGCAGCAGAATATGCGCCGAGAGTGTAGCAGACGGAAAAGGCAATGGTAAGCGGGGAATCCAGCTTGAGTGCCTTAGATTCAAAAATCTGGAATGTATATGCGGCAAGGGCAATTTTTGCAGTGATCAATATGATGGAAAGAACGGATTCTGGAACACTGTCAAAAAGGAAGATCAGGTTAAAAGGATTAATGCAGTAGTATGCGTAGGTAAGTGCAGTGCCGGAGCCGAGATAATTGGAAAAAGAGTACCAGTAGTCCTCTTTCCCAGTGATGGCACGGAGAAACATTTTAATAAACGGTATATACTGTGCGTCAAGGTCTCCGAAGAGGATGATCTTGTTCCCGAACCCTATTATCCCTATAAGGCTAAGACCTGCAATGAAAATTGCTGCGGCGAAAAGGGCAGAGTATAGTGGATACAGTTTTTTTGCCATGAAAATCTTCATCACTTTTCTCCGTCGGATGTGTCAGCAGGTGCAGTATTAGTATCGTCTTTTTTTGCCAAAGCAGTTTTTTTAGGCATTCCGGAGATGATGAAAACAATCAAGAATACTACAATCGCCATCGTGCTGATTATGCTTCCTGCAAAGGCATAAGGGGGAGTGTATATAAAGATGATGCTGTGCTCGCCGGGAGCCAGTGCAAGCGTGCAGAATGTGTCATCCAAGGTGACATATATCTTGCTGGGGGTGCCATCTACATATGCACTCCATCCTTTGTCATATGGAATGGTTGTGAAAAGAAGTGGCATGTCTTCTGTGGCATTGACAGTTCCTTCTATTCGCGTATCGGTGAAAGAAGTGATCTGCATGGCACCTGGGGCAAGCAGATTGTAGGCGTCTGTAAGAGCAGCATCGTTGTAGTATGCGAAATTGATGTCATCAACGGCATAGGATTTGTATCCGTTTGTATTGACATACAGGGTTAGGCGGGAGCAGTCCTCAGAAACATTGCTTTCAGCCTCAGGGGAATGTGTATCCGCTTCATATATGGCACCGCTTGCTATTGTAAGGTCACAATCAAAACCGGTTTTGCTGTCTCTTATTACGTAGGGGGCTGGGGAATTGAAATATGTCCCATTTAACGGCGTGAAATAAACATATGGCGCTTTGTTATCTGAAACAGGGATGTTATAAGTGACCCAGCCAAGGTTGATGCTGTCAGTCATCATGTCAAAGGCGGTGTCGTCCCCAAGAGCATAGACATATGTGTTGAATGTTTCTGTTGTTATTACATCTGCGGAGATCGGCTCGTATACAGCAATATCCTGGCCAGTCATACATTGGAGTAGATTGTTGGTGTTATCAAATGGATTAGGACCGGAGCTGTAGTATGCCAGGTCGGGGCTTACCATGTATGCAAGTGGAAGTGCCCTTTCATTTGCGGTTATGGATGCATGGCCGCTTTCAGGTGAATTGGGAATGTCGATAGCATATTTTATTGAAAACAGCATATCAACAGGTGCGGTACCGCTGATATCAAAAAGCATATGGTAGGAATTACCTATTCCGAGGTTAGCGAATACATTTCTCTGTGAAGCTTCCTCAAAGGAGGCAAAGGAGGTAAGGGTGTTGGTTCCAAAAAGTGAGGCACCGTTAAAACATTTTTCTCCGTTTACCCTTACCCTGTAGAAACTGTTGTCATGGGCTTGGAGTTCATTTACTGCTGCAGACTCTTCATTGAACCAGAAGTCAAAAGTATCTGAATCTGTACGCGGACCGTTAGCTGCTGAATCCCCGGCAAAAGACCTGAGGGATACAGAACTGCTGATGAGCAGCTCGATTGAAAGCAGTGTCAGTGCTGTGGCAGGAATGAACTTCAAATATTTTGCTATTTTCTGGTTTTCTGTTTTTTCGTAGTGCAGCCCAATATAGATAGCTCCCCACAGGAACATGAAAATTGCATTGATCACAAGGTAAGTATCTGAAACGGGGGCTATTCCTGTTATGTCATTGCAGATGACAAGGAATGAGTAAACGCCTGTAAGGCCGGCAATCATTATCCATAAAGTCTTGTTTTTTATCCTTATGCCCTCTGCCCAGACTCTTGCCGCCATTGAAACCAATATAAATACGATACAAGGAGAAAAGCGGAAGGAATAGTGGTTCGGATTGTCAAAGGCGTGAAGCGCTTTGTAAACAGGCAGAATAATGGTTCCGCAGAAATAAAATACCAGCATTACGGCGGTGCAGACCTTGTTTATAAATGGGATACGGTCTGTAAAGAAATAAAACGGCATCAGTAAAAGTACCGGAATGCCACAGTATATATACGGTGTTGAACTGTACAGCCCCTGGGCACTGCAGGCATACAGGGAACTGAAAATATCCGGGATGGATGCAGAAAGGGTAATGAACGAATCAGAGTAACCCTTAAGATGGTTAATCAAAAAGTAAGCAGTCGGTACTAACAGTGCTGCGCATAGGGCAGCGGCCAGAAGTACTGAGAAAAGGAAAAGGACTGATTTTTTCAACATAGCGCTGATTTGTCCCTTGATCGTAACAGCTCCTGCGGACCAGTTCTCGGAACATACTGTAGCTGCAATGAAAACGAGCGCAGAAAATATTCCCATAATGTAGCCCATATAAAAGTTTGTTATAAAAAGATAGGCGTAGCAGGCTGTAAGTGAGAGGAAACGTTTTTTAGCAGGAACTTTTATAAAGTCTGTCAGAAGTGCAATTAGTATAGGAAGCGCATATAAACTGTCGGCCCACATACAGTTCATGCTCATGACTACTGCCCAGGAGCAGAATGCATAGCATAATGAAAAGAAAACTGAAGAAAGGCGTTTCGTCTTAAGTGTATGTTCGGAATAAAAGGAAAATGCAGCGGCAGCAAGCCCTGTCTTTATCGCTGCTATCACGTGAGTAGCAGTTATTATTGAAATGAAAGGAACAAGGTAGAGGAGGTTGAGAGGACTGAGCGTATAGTAAGTGTATGTAAGTACAGAACCTGCACCTGCATACAGGGAGAATGAATACCAGAAATCCTGCTCGCCCTTAAGCACCCTCATGAACGATTCAATGAAAGCAATATACTGGTCAAAATTGTCACCGTTGCACATGCTTCCACCACCGGGAAAAAGGAAGCCATTTATGGAAAGCAGGACCGCAAACAGGATGCTGCCGAAAAAAAATGATATCAGGGGAGATATAAACGGGGTAAAAGAGATTTGCTTTTTGTCTTTTGCCGGATTTTTTTCGATGTCTGTCATGTTATGTCTCCTTTGATGAGAGTGTAGTTGCAAGGAAAATTATACAACGCAATCGCAAAAATAACAATTTTATAAAAAAACACGAAATGAATCATATTGGGAATCAATTATTACTTTACAGAATGGAAAGGTTTTTGATATAATTCCATTGTTGTTTGAATGCACGGGCATGTTGTGCAGTGTATTTGGGGTTTATTTTGGACTCATTATAGCAAAAAATAAAAAGATCTTTTAAACAAGAAGATCGGGAGAGAGGGCAAAAGAATGTCGATCAAAGTTAGTGATGTATTGCTGGTTGCAAAGCAGGCAAAAGCTTCCGACGTGCACCTTACGGTGCAGCTTCCTCCGATGATGCGTGTTAACGGTCATCTGGTGAGAATGGAACAGTTTCCGGTACTTACTCCGGATGATACATTGGAGCTCATGCTTTCCATTACAAATGACCACCAGAGAGAAATCTTCAATAGCAAGGGTGAGCTGGATATGTCATTTGCGGTAGATCCTATAGGAAGATACCGAGTTAATGCTTTCAGACAGAGAGGCTCTGTTGCACTGGCACTCAGAACAGTTAATACCGTAGTACCCAGCCCTGAGCAGTTAGGTCTGCCCCAGGCTTTCGTAGATCTTTATACTAGAAAGAGAGGTCTTATCCTGGTTACAGGTCCTACCGGTTCCGGTAAGTCCACATCACTTGCTTCCGTTATCAACATGGTAAACGAGCACAGAGATGCACATATCATTACGCTTGAGGACCCTATCGAGTATTTGCACTTGCATAAGACTTCAATGGTTAACCAGCGTGAGATCGGTTTTGACTCCATGACATATGCAAACGCTCTGAGAGCTGCGCTCCGTGAAGACCCTGACGTTATCCTCGTCGGCGAGATGCGTGACTTCGAGACTATCTCAGTTGCCATCACTGCAGCCGAGACCGGACACTTAGTGCTTTCAACATTGCATACTATCGGTGCTGCATCAACCGTCGACCGTATTATTGACGTATTCCCGCCACACCAGCAGCAGCAGATCAGAGTACAGTTGGCAAACGTTTTGGAAGCCGTTATTTCACAGCAGCTCATTCCTACCGCTGACGGTCAGGGGCGTGCCGCTGCATTCGAGGTTATGATCGCTAACTCCGCAGTTCGTGCTCTTATCCGTGAAGGTAAGTCACATCAGCTGCTTTCCGTAATGCAGACCAACAGAAAATTGGGTATGATCGCTATGGACGAAGCTATCACAGCACTCTTCCAGGAAGGCAAGATCACCAGAGATATGGCTATACAGTACGCTGTTGATCCTGATGGAATGGCTCAGAAGTTAAGATAATTTTATGAATTGTAATGCGGCCGGATTAAAGTAAAAACTTGATCCGGTCGTTTTTTTGCGATTTTCGAAAAAAATAAAATTTGATATTCCATTTTGGAATGTTTTGTGTAATAATTTATGGCAGTGTGGGGAATGGGGGTATTCTGTGTCTTCGGAACAGTTCATCATGATTCCCGATTTGTTCAGATGATTTCAGGAGGAATAAAGAAAAATGGCTATTTTTGGTCAGAAAAAAAGACTTGGTGACCAGCTGATAGAGGCTGGACTGCTGACTCAGGAGCAGCTTGAAAGTGCGCTTTTAGAGCAGAAAAATACCCATATGAAATTGGGTGAAACCATCATGGCGATGGGACTTGTTTCGGATGCTAACTTTGCAAAATTTATGCATGAGACACAGGGATACGAGCTTGCAACGGATGATGATCTGAAGGAGGCTGATCCTCAGGCTATAGCTGCAGTCGGCGACGATCTGGTAAGGAAACATGAGGTTATCCCTTTTGGCTTTGAAAGCATTACAGAGCTGAAGGTAGCTATGTCGGATCCTATGAACCTTGCTATACTGGATGACCTGGAAATGGTTTCCAGTATGACAATCATTCCGTATTACGCTCCTCAGAAAATGATAAGCGTTTATCTGGGTAAGATGTACGGCAGGCAGGAGAGTAATGATGCTGCTGCACAGTTTGAAGCTGAGCATGCGGATGAGTTCAGGGAAGATACGGCAAAGGAAGAGGATGATGCTGTAGGAGAGTCTCCTATCGTTAAGATTGTACGTTCCATGATACAGCAGGCGGTACGTGAAGGCGCTTCTGATATACATATTGAACCCCTTGAGCACGGGCTGAGAGTAAGAAACCGTGTCGACGGTATGCTTCAGGAGGATGCGCAGTATTCATCAACAATGCTTGCGGCTATGACGGCGCGTATCAAAATCATATCTGGTCTGGATATTTCTGAGAAGAGAAAGCCTCAGGACGGACGTCTTACCTATGTGGTTGATGGCGTTGAATTCGACGTCCGTGTTTCCATACTTCCTACCGTGTACGGCGAAAAGACCGTTATGCGACTTACCAAGAAGCAGGGACTTACCCAGGAGAAGAAGTACCTTGGCCTTTATCCCGATGATGAAATGAAGCTTGACGGTATCATGAACAACCCTCATGGTATCATACTTGTTACCGGTCCTACCGGTTCCGGTAAATCTACTACATGTTATACTGTATTAAACGAACTTAACAAGCCTGATGTTAATATCATAACCGTTGAGGATCCTGTGGAAGCGAATATCGCAGGTATCAACCAGGTGCAGGTTAATGTCAAGGCAGGACTTACGTTTGCATCAGCGCTCAGATCCATTCTCCGTCAGGACCCGGACATCATAATGATCGGTGAGATTCGAGACGGTGAGACTGCACAGATAGCCGTTCAGGCGTCTATCACAGGTCACCTTGTTATATCTACGCTGCATACAAACTCTACATCGGCATCGATCACCCGTCTTATTGATATGGGTGTTGAGCCTTATATGATCGGTGATGCTGTGGTTGGTATCATTGCGCAGCGTCTTGTAAGAAGGCTATGCCCTGAATGTAAGGCGCCTCATATGGCAACCCCTCAGGAATTAGTACTGCTCGGCAGGGAACAGGGGGAACAGATCACGGTATACGAGCCTGTAGGCTGTGAAAAATGTGGTAATGGTTATAAGGGCAGAAAGGCTATATATGAGATCATGCCTATATCTGCTGCCATCAGAAGGATTCTCCATGAAACTGTTACAGCTGAGGAAATTGAAAATGCTGCGATCAGTGAAGGAATGAACACTCTTCGTATGTCGGGTGCCCGTAATGTTATAGAGGGAACTACGTCTATAGCGGAAATGGTACGTGTGGCTTATGATATGGATGCGCAGACTGAGGCAAATAAGACTTCTGATGAAGAAGAGTCAGCCGAATAATTGAAGTAAAGCTCGGAGTAAATTCCGAGGGTTGCGATAATTTTCCGGTTAGTGCGGCAGGTTAGACCGGAACAAAATAAAAGAAAAGGTGGGAAACAGCGTATGGCAACTTATCAGTATCAGGTTATCACCGCAGCAGGAAAGGAGAAAAAAGGCACTTTAGAGGCTAAATCCAGAGATGCGGCAATGTCAATGCTCAAGAATGACAAGAATATTGTCGTTAAATGCGAAGAGTCTACAGGGTCTAATGCACTGGGGATTCTCCATAAGGCAAAAAAAGTATCATACAGAGATTTGGCTCTTTTCTGCCACCAGTTTTCATCAATAAATAAGGCTGGTGTCAGCGTGGTTGAAGCTTTTGGCATGCTTGCGGATCAGACGGAAAATGCGGCACTGCAGGATGCTATAAATGCCGTTCATACAGATATAGCGAAGGGTGAAACTCTGGCAAAGTCCATGAAGAGACAGGGTGGTGTTTTCCCGGAAATGCTCTGCAACATGGTTGAAGCCGGTGAAGCATCGGGTTCACTGGATAAGTCTTTTGACAGAATGTCAATTCAGTTCGAGAAGGATGCTGCTCTTACCCAGGCTGTTAAGAAGGCTGTTACTTATCCTATAGTGCTTATCATAGTAATGATCGGCGTTCTGGTTGCCATGATGGTATTCGTTGTACCTACCTTCATGAATATGTTCGCAGACCTGGATGTAGAAATGCCGGCATCTACCATGGTGCTGGTTCATATAAGTGACTTCATGGTTGCATGGTGGTGGTTACTTTTGATAATCACTGTTGCGGTCATTTTTGGATGGAAGGCATATGCGGCTACTGATTCTGGCAAGGAGGTTACCAGTGCACTTGCAATCAAGATTCCTGTCCTGGGACCTATAAAGACAAAGAGTGCCTGTGCAAGACTGGGGCGTACCTTATGTACGCTGCTTTCAGCCGGTGTTCCCATGGTTGATGCAATTGATCTGACCGGACGTTCCATGGAAAATCTCCTGTATAAGAGAGCAATGAAAGAGGCTAAGGAACAGGTGCTTCGAGGCGTTCCACTTTCGAGACCGCTTCAGACATGCGGATTATTCCCTCCCATGGTTGTTCACATGGTTGCTATTGGTGAGGAGACCGGTAATATAGAGTCAATGCTTGAAAACGTGGCTGATTATTACGAGGAGGATGTTCAGCTTGCTACAGAGCAGATGATGACACTCCTTGAGCCGGCAATCATCATCGTAATGGCTGTTGTAGTAGGATATATGGCTGTCGCTATTTTCTCACCTATGTTTACACTCTACGATGCACTTTCATAATTCGGAGAAGAAATAAGGTGTGATTTGCCGCCCGCACTAAGTGCGGGCGGTTTTTGGAGAAGGATATAAAAATGGCATTGCCCTTGATATACATATCACTTTTGGTTTTGGGAGCGGTCGGCGGTTTTGCTGCATCATGGTATTCAGGATACCGTGTTGCATTGGGGCCGGAAGAAGATGAAAATGATCCTAAGGAGATCAGAAAAAACTACAAATGGAAAGTCAGATCGAAGGAAGCTTGGATAATACCTGTGTCGATTTTGACATGGCTGATCTTGGGCTGTGTGATCCTTAAAGATGGCGTGACAACAGAGGCGGTTCTTAAACTTGCTTTATACGCACCGGCGTCGACTATGCTGGTGGGTCTGTCATATGTTGATATTATGATATTTGAAATTCCACCCCTTTATGATGTTCTTATTGCTGTGCTGGGGGTGATCAGACTAATAACAGATCTGAGTCATTGGTATGAATATCTGATAGGTGGGGTATTGGTAAGTGGTATATTCCTACTAATCGCACTTTTAAGCAAAGGAAAAGCGATGGGCGGCGGAGATATAAAACTTACTGCAGCTATGGGGCTACTCCTGGGTTGGAAAGGAATATTTTTGGTAATGGCTATAGGTTCCTTAATGGGAGCTGTGATACATGGAATTATAATGGCTGTTTCAAAGAAGGAACATGTGCTTGCGTTCGGCCCATACCTTGCAGCAGCGGGTGTGATAGTTATGTGTGCAGGGGACAGGATTGTGCAGATGTATATGAACTACGTTAACAGCGTTATGAAATAGCAAAATTTTATTATAAATTTCTTTTATTTATTATGGAAATTTATTCGAGTTTGTGGTATATTGATATTCGTGGTGTTTTGTGATGCTAAAAGTGCGTTATTTTTACATGTAATTCGGATAAATCCGGCAAAATAAATAGCTTATTAACCGGTTTATTAATACACAAAACAATGAAAGGGGAGCAATAAGGATGGCCAATAAGTTTTTGACAATCTACGTCAGTTCCGACATGATCCGTATCGCTGAGATCACAAAGAGCGGCAAAGATCAGGTTCTTCTCAGCAATGCCGCTGAGATAGCAACACCTGCCGGCTGTTTCAACGACGGATATCTGACAGATGTCACGGCTACCGCCGAGGCAGTTCGTACTGCTATTTTCGGACGGGGGTTCAGTTCAAAAGATGTTATCTTTACCATTGCCAGTAAGAAAATTGCCAGCAAAGAGGTGGAGATGCCTTATGTGAAGAACATGAGGAAGCTGCAGCAGGTGCTGCAGGCAAATTCGGGGGATTATTTCCCGATGAGCGGATCGGGGGATTATGTCTTCGCTTATTCGCTTCTCGAAGAAGTAACCATGAATGCGGATGGTGCAAACAAGAGGTTCTATCGTATCTCTGCAGTTGCTGCACCTATGGATCTGGTAAGATGTTACTACGAGCTGGCTGAAGAACTTAAGTTAAGTGTTAAACATATCGATTATTTCGGTAATTCCGTAATTCAGCTTCTTCGTTTGCAGATGCAGCCGGGCCGTACAGATCTGGTTCTCCAGATTGAAATGGACCAGACATATGTAAACGTTATGCGTGGTAAGACTCTCGTTCTTCAGCGTAATGTTAACTATGGTAAGACCGCAGTTATAAATGCCCTCATGGATGTCAAGAAGATATCCGAGAAAGATGCGAGAACCCTTCTTTCTAACGAGGCACTTCTTGATCAGCACGTTACCGCTGATGAATATGCACAGGCTGTGCAGGGGATGGTAAACGGTATCGGACGTGCTGTTGAATACCACAGAACCAAGAATGCTAACGATCCCAGTGCTACGCTGCAGGGAATCAAGGTGTTTGGTGAAGGTTCAGCTATCGCTGGTATCGAGAAGATCCTTGAGCGTGAGCTTGGTGCAAGGGTTGAGCATTTTGACACCTTGGCTGGCGTTACCATCAAGGGACAGGCAGCACTTAAGGCTGAGGAAGTACTGAGATATCTTCCCAATATTGGATCTGTTATAGACCCGATGGATCTGGTGATAACATCAGGCAAGAAGTCTGCTATTGAGACTTCGGACATGCTTAAATATCTCAAGATCGTTCTTGGCGTTGCAGCTGTTATTATGCTTGGCTGGACCGGAGTTACATTCATCCAGCACAAGGTTGCCAAGGATGCAAGGGATCAGATGCAGGCAAATATTGATGCTATAGCTGATATAGAGCAGATAAGGCAGGACTATGTTAATGCCCAGTATCTGTTTGCAGCATTGGACACTTTCAAGTATGAAAAAGAAAATCCGAATAATCTTATGCCACAGTTCGTAGGCGATCTCGAGGAAATCCTTCCTGCTGATACAGTTATCAATTCTATTGATGCACAGGATGGCAGGGTGACTTTTGATCTGAAAACAGGCTGGCATACAACAGCGAAAAATGAAGTGGCTGATGTTCTTGTTGAACTTCAGAAACTTGATTATGTTAAGGGAATCGAAGTACCTGATTTGACTGAAAGCTATTGCATCCGGTTTACATCGCCCAGTGCAAATTCGGCTGATGGTGCCAACGGGGAAGATCCCTACTTGAGGATGCTTTCCGAGGATCCGCTTATACTTGGTGATTATGTCCAGGTTGACAGCCAGTCAGATCTCGAAAAACTGATAATCGATATGGCAACAGGAGAGGCTGGTGAAGATTATCCGGAAGAGCTTACTCTTGAGACAATCAATGATCTCTGGGTTGAGCTTGTTCAGGATGAAATCAAAGTGACCGTAACTCTTGGATATGATTATGATGTAGAAGAACGTGTGAGTGAGGAAGCAGGAATAACAGGGGACAAGGCTATAGTGCTTAGCATTTCCGAGAGTGCGGATACTACGGGAGATAATCCTGATGCTGACGCTGCCGCTCCGGCTTCTGATGAGGAGGTGATTGAATAATGGGCAGACTTTCAGACAGAGATGCTACTATCATAATGATCCTGCTGGTCATTGCCATAGTTGCTTTTCCGTACGTATTCTATATTAAGGATGCAAAGGTTGATACAGAGGCTCTCAAGCAGGAATATGTAACTCTTGAGGCAAGGTATAACGAGTTGCAGGAGATGGATAAGCATAGGGAAGAATTCCTTAAGAGGACAGATGAACTGAACAACGAAACTGAAGCTATCGTGGCATCCTATCCTGCTGATATCCGTCAGGAAAATTATACGCAGTTCCTGCTTGATACAGAATTAAACCATGACTTGACAACGGCAAACTTTGATAAGGATACCAGAAGGGTTACGTGGGATGAAGGCGCTCAGATTGTGCTTTTTGATACTATATCATATTCGGAAAATGATGAGGTTCCTATTCAGAGCGATGAGATTTCTACTCCTTATACAAGCGTAATTAATCAGTCGACGATTACATATTCCACATATTATGTTGGTATGAAGAATCTGCTCAGTTACTTTATTGATCAGCAGACATGCCCTATGTGTTATAGAGGTTTCACTGCCGACTATGATGAAGCTACAGGTGTTGTGACGGGAAGCTTTGTTATAGAACAGTATGCTATTAAGAACACAAATGATCCGGATCGTGTATTGGCTCCTGTTGAGATATTCCCCAACATCGATGCTTATGACATAAGGGGCATGGCATACGACTATGGTACCAATGGTATAAATGGTAACAATGGTGTATTCGGTCCGCTTGTGCTTGATGAGGAACTGTCGGAAGAAGGTGTTGAGGCGAAGAACGATGCGCTTGAAGATGGCGCGCCTGCGGAAGCTGCCGCAGAAGAAGCACCTGCAGAAGAAGCTCCTGCGGAGAATAACTAATTTAGGAAGAGATGCTGTAGCACAGTAAAAACTGTGCTGCGGCAATTTCTTTTTGTAAAAAAGAATGCTGAATAAAGTGTACTTTTTTATGGAAAGAAACAGACACCATAGAGAATGAAAAAAAATGCACTAAATAGTGTTGTTACTAAATGGACATTATGTTAATATAACCTTAAGTTGTGTGTGTTTTTCTTGAAATGAGGGTAGGTACAGGGAGGTTTCGGATGGAAAAAAGCATAAGAAAACGAAGCAGAATGCTGGATAATAAGGGCGTGTCACTTATTGAGTTGGTAGTGGCGATGGCTCTTTTTGTCATTGTGATTGTTCCTATATGTGCATCTTTCATTACCTCGATGAGGGTAAATCAGAAATCAAGAAAAATGATGGCGGCTAATGACCTTGCACAGTCTATAATTGAGGGATATTCAGGCAAGACCTATGAGGGCGTGAAACTGTCCATATCCAATATAGGTACGGCGGATCTGAGTGGGAATCTTGCTCTGTCAACAGGTGGATTTGTAAGCAGCAACATTGGCGGATCTGAGGTTGTAAGTGTTAATATTTATAATATGCAGGTGAATGGCATATCCAGTGCGTCGTGGAATGGAATGACAAATGTGAAAGCGGGATTGTCATCGATATCACAGAATGAAATCAAATGGGGAACGCCTGTGATGACTGTAAGCACAAATTCCCTTGTCAGTGAAAATAAGGCAATGGCTATTTCAATGAACAGAGCGGCAGCGGCAGATTTTCATTCAATCTTAGGATCGACTCCCTATAATAGTCCTAAGCTTATCGGAGTGACTGATGAGGATGGCAAGATTTCATTCTTGTGCTATGCGGGTCTCCATTCGGAAGGGTATTACTTTGATGCGGTGGTGCAGTTTGTCCCTATGGCGCATACAGCTGCTCAAAAGTATTATTCATATGAAGCTATGGTATATATTTATGAGATAGACAAGAAAGATATGACCACCAGGCTGAATAAGGATCCGATAATGTCGATGTCAACCGGCATAAAGAATCGTAACGGTTGATGACTGAATATGGAGATAACGGCAGATTCAGAAGGAGATGAGATTATGGTGAAGGCTTTAAAAAGAATATCCGAAAGGTTTATACAGAAGAACAAGGGGGAAAAACGCAAAATCACAAATGATCGTGGTGCAGCACTTATATCTGTGCTTATTGCCATTACATTTATTGCGATAATAGCTACTTCTCTCCTTTACATGGTGTATATGAATTATCTTACGAAAGTAATGCGTTATGGTTCCACTGATAATTTTTATACTGCTGAATTCGCATTGGATGATCTTTCGTCCGAACTGCAGCAGATTGCTGTTGACAAGGGTAAATCTGGCGGTGATATCGAGGCTGCTATTGCTGAGATTCGTTCAAAGGTGGGAGCTGGACCGGCCAAGGGAAAATCCACTTATGATCCCGCTAAAGTGCAGGATTATATAAGGACTGCCAGAAATGATGCAAGTATAGTTGTTACAACATCCTATCCGGCCGGAGTGAAAAACTACGAAGATACGGATACACAGGTCAAGCTGAAGGGTGTGGTCATTACTTCTACAGATGAAAAGGGTTATGTGAGTACAATCACATCAGATATCATAATAAAGTTTAGTCCTCAGGGAGAAGGGGATCTTGATATATGTGATTTCAGTATTATTACTGACAAGCCGGTATATATAGGTGGCGGTGATTTTATAATGACCGGATGTGCATACTCACAGAAGTATCGTGAAGGTGGTGTTGATAAGGATTATACGCTTGACGGAAAGACTATTCCTGCCGGCGCCAGCCTGTATATTAACGGCGGTGCATCGGTGCATATGCTGAGTGAGCGAGCAATCTATAATGGTGATGTTATTGTCAATTGCTCAGGCGGTGATTCTGTTGTTGAGATATGGGGTGATGTATATATAATGGGTGATCTTAAGCTCTCTTCCGGTGCAAAACTGGTTGTAACAGGTAGTCTTAAGCTTACCGGCAGTATCACCGGCAAAACGCATGCCGATATAATTGATCCGGATAATTCTATAGAAGAAGGCTGGTCATATCCGGGCGGTTCCATATGTCCTATGTATGATTCATCATCACCGGATGGACTTGTTTGTCAGCTTTTCTGTGATAATGTAATGTTTTGGAATTATAAGGCATCTCCGTCACCCGGGAAGATTGATTATTTTGACTTTAATCATTATTTTATAAACAGTGAGAATGCAAGGGTTACGTACAGCGATATAGGTTTCAAGGGTGCAAGTACTCCTAAACTTAAGCTCCAGATGTGTGCACCGGATGTTATCAATTCAGGCCTTGAAAATACTCTTGCATTGGTACCGAATAAGCTTGTTTCCATAAAGGGAATCTGTACAAATTCGACGGTAGTGTCCAGTTACGGTTATTTGTTTAACGGATCGGATTATACCAATGCATCATATATGCAGAGGATGGACAAGGAACAGTATAATTGGCTTATAAACACCTGTTTACCGGCTATAAAAGATACTGGCGAATTGGGAGATTCTGATGGACATAATATTGGAAACTCAGGAATGAAAGGTCCTTCTGCAGGTACTGAGATGCCGCTTACAAAGCCTTCAGGGTATGAAGAAAAGTCATATACCTATGGCAGTGAGACCAGGACAATATATTACAATAAGACGGACGGAACATGCTATCTACCTCTTAAGTATCTTCTTGCTGACAATACAAGCGGAATTATTACAAAGCTTTTCTCTTCCGTTAGCACAGTTTCTGATCCTACTACATCTACAGTCATTTATGAGAACTGGAGTAAGGAATAAGGGGTGATTATGGGAAAAGGCATTAAGAAAAATTTATCAGGCAATAAAGGTTTCTCACTTGTTGAAGTAATGGTAGTAATTGCCATTATGATGATTGTTGTAGGCATTGCGGCCCTGAGCTTCAATATTGTGAGCAACGCGAATGTTTCCAAGGCTGCTAACTCTCTTAATTCATCCTTTGCCACAGCGAGATCAACTGCTATGGCTAAGGGGTTGGATGCTGGTACACTTACCATTAAAGTTATAGGGGACAAGACCTATTGCTATATAGGAAGTGCGGCTGATGGCTATGCAGCTACGGCAAATCAGATGGATCAGATTGCGAGTGCCGCTATTTCTGTTGAGCTTTCCGCTTCTGACAGTGCAACAGGTGGTGCAATTCTTCCGGAAGGATATGTTGCACAGTATTCTTTCAGACCGTCTGGTGGGATGTGTGTTGTCAGTTATAGCGGGGGGACTCCGTCGTATTCTGATTATACTAGCGATTCCTGTGTGTGTTATATTTTTAAGAATAAAAAGCGTGGCGCAAGGGCATTTATTTATCCTGAAACCGGTCGGCATGATGTTGGAATCTGGAATTTTTAAGTCGAATTGTATAGATGTTATGATGCGGGCTTTTGCTTTGTATGATGGGAGGTTGTAATGAGAAAATTTAAGAATTCAGAGAAAGGCTACACCCTGGTGGAATTACTGGTGGCAATGGCTATACTTGTCATCATGCTTATGGAAGTTTATGCAGTGATGTCCAATAGTTCCACTATATACAGAAAGGGAAACTACGAGGTTCAGATTCAGACCGAAGCACAGCAGGTTGTTCAGCAGCTGGAAGATCTGTTGGTTGATTGTAATGGAAGTGT
Source organism: Lachnospiraceae bacterium (assembly GCA_017635395.1). Classification (GTDB taxonomy): domain Bacteria; phylum Bacillota; class Clostridia; order Lachnospirales; family Lachnospiraceae; genus NK4A136. Next base: position 67,646 of record JAGBLN010000045.1, on the reverse strand, counting down.
TGAGTTTGTTTCTGCAAATAAAACTCTTTCCATATCCAACAACGAAATAAATCCTGCTGACGGAACAATCACTTCAGTGGTTACTACTATAAAGTATGAGGATCCTGATCCGACTGCGGGAAAGTATTTTGGTACTCTTACTTATCAGAAGACAGGAATGACATCTCCGATTCCTTTTGCTGATTATGTTGATGATTTTAATGTGGATATGACTTCCTACAGTAACGATAATGTTACAGTGTATGTTAAGTTGAAAAATGAAAATTATTCGTATACTGCGGCTGAGGATGTTTATTTCAGAAATGAGATAGGAAGTGGTGGAACAGGAGAGTCACAGAATACTTCTTCTGCAAAGAAATTCATAGATGTAAAGAGATATGCGGAATATGATCTCGATAAGATGTTTGATGAGACTATAGACGGCAAACAGTATGATTATAATGATTTCTATTTCATTGATTCATCTAACGGCAATAAAAAGAGTTCTACAACGGAATATGCAATAAGCGGTAAGAAACTTGCTATTTTGTCATCATATAATGACAATGCGCATAAAGATAAAGAGTATGGCCCCTATATGATTTATGCGACGGGTACTGTTACAGATCTTGTCAGCGGTACCGTGACTGTTATTGATGATACGAACCCGCTCGAGATAAGTGCTCATACTAATCCGGTTTCCTATGGCTTTAATGGTTACTCATACTATTATATACCTGCATGTGAGCCTTCATATGCGGTTACAGGTCTTACTGAATTCAAGGGAATTAGCCTTAAGGATGCAGAAACCGTTAAATATTCCTATATGATACAGTCTGCATCAGGGCATCATTTTGATGGCGATAGCGATGGCACTACCTTGCACAAACTGAATGGCGCTACTACTGATGATAGTGATACCGGTACAGCTCCCAGTTCACAGGGTTCATCCTCGACTGTTATCTTTTATCATGAATCGGAAAATATAAGCAATGGCTGGAAGATTGTTGACGACACTGACGATTCATCGAAAGAGTTTCATGTTCAGCTTCCTTCTCTTCGCAATTATGTGGATGCTACATCAAATACGGTAGTGACATATAATAATTCGGCTACATGGAATAGTGACAGATGCAGTGAGTATATAAATGCTACTGACGGGATGCTGAAAAATGGTCATAAGTTTTATATACAGGTTGAGGTAACCTGGCCGAGTCCTGGTATAACTGAATCATTTAAGATTTACTTATATCCGATCAATAGGACTCTTTCGAGTGATGAAAAGGCTCTTCTTGACGGTCAGCACTAATATTTTAGGAATAATTATCGTTGTCAGACAGTCTTAGGACTGTCTGACATTATATATCAGGAAAGGCAGGTTTATTGTCGGAATGAAATTGATGAAAAGAAAAAAGGGGGCTGATAAGGGGTTTTCGCTTGTAGAACTTCTTATTGTGGTGGGTATTATTGCAGTGCTTGTGGCGGTTCTTGCTGCCGGTTTGATTAAATACATAGAGAAATCTAAAATAAGGAAGGATGTGTCAAACGCAGGTGTAATTGTTTCTACTGTGGAACAGGCTTTGGGTGAGCCGGAGATTCACAGAGAGCTTGTAGGCCGCATGGCGGATGGAGCAACCGTCCCTTTGATTTTCAATGTTGGAAGCAAATATATAGCTCCTGGTAATTATCCGCTTCTGGAGGGAACTCTTGTGAGCAATTTAGGAAATGGTCCCGAATTTGCCTATAAAAAGTACTCGCCCAGTGTGTGGCATATTAATCTGAAAAGAAGTGGTGATGTTATAACTGCTACTGTTTCAGTGACTACATCTATCGGAGAAATACAACTTGCTCCTAAAGCTGAGGCACCATACGACAAGTAGTTCTTTTGTATAATCAGTTATTTACAGCCACCGGAAACCGGTGGCTGTTTTAATATAAATAAAATTCCATTTGACAATTCTTTTTTTTCTTTGTATAGTATTTTACCGTGAGTTGTAAATACATCTTTTATTGATATCAGGCATGCTGCGGTTTTATGTAATCGGCCAGGCATTGTTGCATATCTGCTTTTATTCATATAAGCATTTAATTAAGTAAGTTTAAGTGACTGATGAAGTATTTAATGAAGTAATTAATGAAGGGGAAGAACATTCATGGCAAAAAATCTTGTTATCGTCGAATCACCTGCAAAGGTCAAGACAATAAAGAAATTCCTGGGATCCAATTATGAAGTGGTGGCCAGTCAGGGGCATGTGCGTGACCTGCCTAAATCACAGCTGGGCATAGATGTGGAAAATGATTACGAACCAAGGTATATCACAATTCGCGGCAAGGGCGATATTCTTTCAATGCTTCGTAAGGAAGTGAAGAAAGCGGATAAAATATATCTGGCAACCGACCCGGACCGCGAGGGTGAGGCAATCAGCTGGCATCTGTATGAAGCACTTAAGCTGGCAGATAAAAATGTAGCACGTATTTCCTTCAATGAGATAACAAAGAATGCGGTAAAGGAATCAATAAAGAACGCCCGTGAGATAGACATGAACCTGGTGGATGCACAGCAGGCAAGACGTATACTTGACCGTATGGTGGGCTACAGGATTTCGCCACTGCTCTGGTCCAAGGTTAAGCGCGGTCTCTCTGCCGGACGGGTACAGAGTGTTGCTCTCCGTATGATATGCGACAGGGAAGATGAGATCAATGCATTTATTCCTACAGAGTACTGGACTGTGGATGCAGTTCTTCTTCCTAAGGAAACAAAAAAGTCCTTTGTTGCACATTTTTATTCCGATGAAAACGGCAAGAAAACAATCGACAATGCTTCTGAGGCTGATCGTCTTGAGAAGAAGCTCTCAGATGCTTCGTTTACGATAAAAGAAAAGAAGAAAGGGGAGCGATGCAGAAAAGCTCCGCTTCCGTTTACTACCTCTACGCTTCAGCAGGAGGCCAGCAAGGCTCTTAACTTTTCAACCAAGAAGACCATGCAGATTGCACAGCAGCTTTACGAAGGCGTGCAGATAAAGGGACAGGGTACGACTGCTCTTATATCATATCTTCGTACCGATTCCACCCGTGTGTCGGATTATGCTAAGGAGATGGCTGAAGATTTTATTAAGGCTTCCTATGGTGAGGAATTTCTTACAGCAGATCGCCCTATAAAAAAGAAGGATGATGAGAAGAAGATACAGGATGCTCATGAGGCAATCCGTCCTACGGATATAAATAATACACCGGCAAAGCTTAAAAATGACCTTAGCCGAGACCAGTACAGGCTTTATGACCTAATATGGAAGCGCTTTGCTGCCAGCCGTATGGCGCCGGCTACCTATGAGACATTGTCTCTTAAGCTTGAGGCAGAAGGAATAGTTTTTTCGGCATCTGCATCCAGCGTTAAATTCGAAGGCTTTATGAAGGTCTATGCGGATGAAGGCCGTGATGAAGACAGCGGCAAGTCTGAGAATTCATTCCTTATAAAAGAGGCAGATTCTCTCGGGGATATTATATTTAAGGAACTGGAGAAAAAACAGCATTTTACTCAGCCGCCTGCTCACTTCACGGAAGCAAGCCTTGTAAGGGCTCTTGAGGAGCAGGGGATTGGAAGACCTTCAACCTACGCACCGACTATTTCCACCATACTGTACCGCAGGTATGTCCTTAAGGAAAATAAGAACCTGTTTGTTTCCGAGCTGGGGGAAGCGGTAAACAAGATAATGGTTGATGAATTCCCGGCAATTGTCGATCCTAAGTTCACCGCTAATATGGAAAGCATGCTTGATGGCGTTGGAGACGGTGATATAAAATGGAAGACCATAATCGAGAATTTTTATCCGGATCTCGATACGGCAGTAAAGAAAGCTGAAGAGGAGCTGGCCCACATAGAGATAAGGGATGAGGAGACGGATATTGTCTGCGACAGCTGCGGCAGGAAAATGGTGATCAAGTACGGACCTCACGGCAGGTTCCTTGCATGCCCCGGTTTCCCGGAGTGCCGCAATACAAAGCCCTACTACGAGAAGGTAGGTGTTAAGTGTCCGAAATGCGACGGTGAGATCGTTATTCGAATGACCAAGAAGGGCAGAAGGTATTACGGCTGCGAGAACATACCTGAATGTGATTTTATGAACTGGAACAGGCCGGTGGCAAAGAAATGCCCGGATTGCGGCGGCATGATGGTTATAAAGGGCAAAAAGCTTGCCTGCACTGACGAGCAGTGCGGACACACAGAGGAGCAGACCGAGTCTGCGGACTGAATCGGGAGTGCTTCAGGACTATATTGGCGAATACGGCATTGTCCGGATCATGATGCGATACCGCCGGAGATGAAGGAGTGGCATTGACGGCTGCGCAGCCTATGACCGGAGATATAGTGAAAATAACAGGATCATTAAGGGGACAAAATGGCTGGGATAAGCTTACTGGACAGGACAAGACGCATAGGAAGTCTTTTACACAATAATGTATCATCAAAGGTGGCATTTACGGATATATGCACGGTGGTGTCGGATACTCTTTCATCCGATGCGCTTGTCATAAGCCGTAAGGGCAAGGTGCTCGGGGCCTGTGAAAACGGCTCAGTGGAGAAAATTGAGGAGATGCTGGGATACGAGGTTGGCAACTATATAGACAACGCCTTGAATGACCGTTTTCTCTCAATACTTTCAACTCAGGAAAATGCTGGCCTGCTGGCGCTGGGGTTCTCCTGGAAGACTGCCCATGGCTACGAGAGGCGTAATCGTGGAGAATCTCCTTCCGGTCAGGACGAAAGGCATGTGGAGTACCGGGTTATGATCACGCCTATTTTCATAGGCGGTGAGAGGCTGGGAACACTTTTTGTGTACAGGAACGGCGAAGAGTATGGTATAGACGATATCATCCTTTCTGAATATGCAGCCACGGTTGTAGGACTTGAAATGATGCGTTCTAAAAAAGAAGAGAACGATGAGAGCGACCGTATGGAAAAGACCGTGAACGGCGTGCTGGAGGTGACCAGCCGTTCTGAAACGGAATCTGTACGTGCTGTTCTTTCAAAACTTGACGAGAACGGCTGCGGTATCGTAAATCTGACCAAACTGTCGGAGGAGAGCGGAATATCAAGGACCAGCCTTGTGAATGCGGTCAAGAAAATGGCTGGTGCAGGCGTTTTTGAGACCAGGTCCAGGGGGGTCAGGGGCACAGAGATAAAGGTTATCAATGAACTGATTTATTCGATCACGGAAGGATAAATAGAAAACATAGGGTTATGTAAACCGTAAAGGCCACACCATATTACAATATATGGTGTGGTTTTTGCATAAATAAAGCAATATTTAGTTGAAATAACACAATTTTCACTTGTATTTTATGTTGAAAACATTATAATATTAGTGTACATAAGATATTTATGGGTAATTGAGCATAACTGCTATCAATTATCCATAATTTTGAAGTCGGAAAACTGTACACAAATTTATAAGCTAAGCCGATATAATATGTATGAGGGCCTTAGGACTCATACGTTGTGGGACAACAAGGACAGGTTGTTTTCGATAATGCATGGATGCATTCGGGTTAGACGGATTGCAACCGTGTATTTTTTTATACTTTGGAGGCGCCGTCGGCAAGGAGGAGAGAGTGGTAAACGGACATGTTTTTTCATACGTAGATGCCCTTGATAAGGCCGCGGATGCAGCCTGGCTTAGGAATGAAGCAATATCAAACAACATAGCAAATGCTGACACTCCCGGTTACAAGCGTCAGGATGTGTCATTTGAGGAAGAATTTACCAGGGTGCTTAATAAAGTCGAGTATGACAATCTGGACCAGCGCGTGTATAACCTGCAGCTGTCTAGGATTGAGCCCAGGGTTTATACGGATGCTTTTGACTACAGCTACCGTATGGATGGAAATAATGTAGATGTAGATACCGAAAATGTGTATCTTGCAGAAAACCAGATCACATACAATGCACTGGTTAGCTGCATGCAGAATGAGTTTTCAAACCTGCGGACGGCAATGTCCACCTGATTGGAGGAAATAATTCATGGGAATGTTTACAGCTTTTGATATATCGGCCACGGGACTTACCGCTGAGCGTTACCGTATGGATACCATTGCGGAGAATGTGGCTAATGCCAATACCACCCGCACTGCTGACGGGACTCCCTATAGACGTAAGGTGGTAACTTTTGCAACCCAGGAGACCGAGGCGGACAGAAGGCATTTCGGAAGGGTGCTTAATTCCATTGTTGGTGATGGACGTACACAGCAGAGGATAGGCCGTCATGCAATTGCTGATGACATGATAGGCTATGGTGTCAAGATTGACGATATCCATGAGGATGATGATACCCAGATGAATATGGTTTACGATCCTTCCCATCCTGATGCGGACGAGAACGGTTATGTGACTTATCCCAATGTAAATACTGTTACTGAGATGACCAACCTTATAGATGCGTCAAGGGCCTATGAGGCAAATGCGACTGTGTTTAGCGCAAGCAAAGCAATGGCAACCAAGGGGCTGGAGCTTACTGCAAAATCCTGATTTAAATTATTAGAGGTATGATCCATGGGACCGATAAATGCAACAAATGTATTCAGGGATAACCTGAGAACAATAGAGCCGCTGACAGAACGCAGCATGATCAGGGAAAAAGAAGATGACGATATGTTCGGCGCAATTTTTAATTCTATGATCAGCAATGTCAATCAGACCAACGGATATCTGTCACAGGCTGAAAATGAAGAGATAAAACTTGCAATGGGCGAGGCTACAAGTACTCATGACCTGGCTGTGGCGCTTCAGAAAGCCTCTACATCACTGCAGTATACTGTGGCTGTAAAAAATGCATTTATGGAGTCATACAGGACGTTAATCAATATGCAGATATAATATGGGACTGGCATCGCATAAATGCTGGCCTGACAGAGTCAAGGAAAGGACAAGCAAATGGTAGATCGAATAGTTGCGTGGTTCAGGGCACTCCCCCAGAGGCTTTTGGAGTGGTGGGAGAAATTTTCACGCAGACAGAAAATCACTATCGTAGCAATTGCCATAGCAACGGTATTCGCCTTTGCCGTGCTTATTTTTGCTGTTACCCGTCCTGAGTATGTAAAGATATATACCGCCGAGAATGCCAAGCAGGCCAATGAGGTCATTGCACTGCTGGAAGGCGAAAATATCGTCTATGTGACCAGTGAGGATGGCCTGGAAATCAGCATAAACCGTAAGGATTATACCAAGGCTAATCTTCTTCTTGGCTCCAATAACATTTCTACGGATGCTATGTCCATAGACAATGTGACGAACGGTAATTTCTTCACCACTGAGTCAAATACGCAGAAGAGGTATATTGTTTATCTGCAGGATTTCATGGAGGAAGAACTTGAGTCCTACAGTTTCGTAAATAAGGCTTCAGTACAGTTAAGCCTTCCTGAGGAAAACGGTACACTGATCGCACAGAACAAGGAAGCTTATGCTGCCGTAAACTTAGATCTTTCAGATGTGTGTACCAGGGAAAATGCGGAGGCTATAGCAAGGTTTGTTGCTACTGCATTGGGAAATGACACGACCGAGCATGTTACCATCCTTGACAGCGACGGCAATCTGCTTTTTGCGGGAACTAATGATAATTCCACATATGGTTCTGCATCAAGCCAGTATGCTCTTCAGGAACAGGTGGCTAACAGCATGCGTTCTGAAGTTATCAGGGTACTGACAGCTACCAATCAGTTTTCGTCCATTGAGGCGGCTGTAAATGTCGTGCTTGATAATAGTTATACGGAAAAGGCAAACCATCTGTACTGGCCTGATGAGGACAAGGATCAGGGTGTGCTTGCCAGCAAAGATATTTACCAGTCTGACTCTAGCGGCGGAGTATCCGGCGTGCCGGGAACAGATTCCAATACTGAGACTGGCTATGAATATGAGGATAATGAATATTCAAATGCTCATGTAGTGGAGGAGTCCTATGACTACCTGCCTAATGAGTCCACTCTTCTGCAGCAGATACCTGCAGGTGCCATAAAGTATGATGAGTCATCGCTTTCCGTGACCACCCTTACATACAAGGTGATCCGTGAGGATGATGTAAAGGATCAGGGTCTGCTTGAGGGTATCAGTTGGGATCAGTACAAGCTTAATAATGATGTACGCACAAAGCTGGAGGTTGATCCGGATCTTGTGCAGGCAGTATCTACAGCCACCGGTATAGGCGTGGAACATATAACCATTCTTTCGTACGAGGAGCCTTTCTTTGTTGATCACGAAGGTCTGGCAATGGATATAACAGATATCCTTACAGTTCTGCTCATACTTCTTATCCTGGGCCTGCTGGCATTCGTTATCCTGCGCAGCATGCGCCAGGCAAGGGAAGAGGAGCCTGAGCCTGAAGTTTCCATCGATGAGATACTTCAGTCCACGCCTCAGGAAGAGCTTGAGGAGATCGGCGTAGAGGATAAATCTGAAGCCAGGAAGATTGTCGAGAAATTTGTGGAAGACAATCCGGACGCGGCCGCAAACCTGCTGCGTAACTGGTTTAATGAAGATCTGTAATAATAGTTAAAAGAGAGGATTAAAATGGCTTCGGAAGGTAGTAATCTTTCAGGACTTCAAAAAGCTGCTATATTGCTTATAACGCTGGGACCGGAGACTTCTGCTACGGTCTTTAAGCATCTGAAAGAAGAGGAAATAGAGGACCTTACATTAGAGATAGCAAATACAAGAAGCATATCGCCGCAGATTAAAGAAGATGTCATAAATGAGTTTTATGAAATCTGTCTGGCTCAGCAGTATATTGCAGAAGGTGGTATTGGCTACGCCAAGGAGCTGTTAGAGAAGGCGCTCGGTGCTGATAAGGCATTGGATGTTATCGGAAAGCTTACAGCATCCCTGCAGGTTAAGCCTTTCGAGTTTGTAAGGAAAACAGATGCTTCCCAGCTGCTTTCCTTTATTCAGGATGAGCATCCCCAGACTATAGCACTTATACTTTCGTATCTTTCCTCTAATCAGGCGGCGCTTATCTTGTCAGCGCTTCCTTCTGATTCCCAGGCGGATGTTGCCAGGCGTATTGCAACCATGGACAGGACCAGCCCTGATGTTATACAGGAAGTAGAACGAGTTCTTGAAAGCAAGCTGGCTAATCTGGTTAATCAGGATTACACCCAGATTGGCGGTGTTGATCAGGTTGTTGAAATTCTCAATTCCACTGACCGTGGTACTGAAAAGCATATCATGGAGATCCTGGGCATCGAGGATCCTGAGCTTGCTGATGAGATCAAGAAGAAGATGTTCGTATTTGAGGATATTATGCAGCTTGATGATAAGGCTGTGCAGCGTGTACTCAGGGATGTTGAGAACAATGAGCTGTCCCTTGCGCTTAAGGGTGCTAACGAGGAAGTACAGGGCAAGATATTCAAGAACCTTTCACAGCGTCTTGCTGATATGATCAAGGAAGATATGGAATTCATGGGACCTGTGCGTATGAAGGATGTTGAAGATGCACAGCAGAAGATCGTTAATGAGATAAGAAAGCTCGAGGATGCCGGTGAGATAGTAATATCCAGAGGCGGCGGCGACGATATCATTGTTTAATAGTGGTATTTATTCGGAATAGCCTGAAGTACTTGTTGCTGAGGGCGTAGGAGCGCGTTTTGTCATCGAATTTTGTCAAAGGATACAATGTAAAGCTGAACGATGTAAAGGTAGTCAAGATAGATGCCAATGACAGGATAGCAAGGCGTCTTGAAGAACTGGCTACCCATATGCAGGAAGAAGAGCCTGAGGCAATAGAGGAAGGCTTTTCCGAAGGGCTTGATGCTGAAATGGTTGAGCGGCTTGTTTCTGACCGGGAGGACGAAGAGGAAAACGGGCCGATAATACATGAAAACAGTGCGCTTTCCGCGGCTCAGGCCCAGGCAATGATAGATGAAGCAAAGGAAAATGCAGAGGCTATCATTGAAGATGCCAAAAAAGAAGCTGAATCCGTGACAGAGGAAGCCAGGCAGAAAGGCCATGCTGAGGGCTTTGAAGCAGGCAGACAGGAAGGCGAACGGGCAGGCCTTGAGAAATACGAAAAGCTACAGCAGGAACTGGAAGTTGAAAGACAGAAACTCCAGAAGGAATATGAAGAAAAAAGCAGGGCGCTTGAGCCTCTGCTGATAGATAAGCTGAGCGGGATTTTCGCAAAGGTGACAGGAGTAAGGCTGGAAGATGATAAGGAGACTATCGCCTATCTCTTAAAAAGAGTGCTTACCAATCTGGACGGCAGCAGGAATTATATAGTTCATGTATCCGCAGCTGACTATGTGAATGTACAGCTGATAAAGGAGAATATCGCAAAGGGAACCGGTATCATGCCGGACCGTTTTGAGGTAATAGAGGATGCTACCCTGAAGCCGAATGACTGCCTGATTGAATCAGACGGCGGAATATGGGACTGCGGTTTAGGGACGCAGATGGATCTGTTGGAAAAACAACTTCGCATACTTAGTTATGAGCCATAAAGATGTCAGAGATTAATCTTGATAAATACGATGCTGCCGGCAGAGTATATTATAGAAAATTAGGCAAGATAGTAAATGTGGTGGGGCTTACGCTGGAAAGCGCAGGGCCTGATGCCAAGATGGGCGATATGTGCAAGATCACTACCACGGACGGCAGGGTGATAATGTCCGAAGTGGTGGGGTTCAAGAAGAACATGACTCTGCTCATGCCTTATGAAGAGACTGAAGGGATAGGCTCCGGCTGCATAGTTGAAAATGAGGAGCATCCCCTTTCCGTACAGGTTGGGGATTTTCTTTTGGGTCAGGTTTTAGATGGGCTGGGGAGGCCTGTAAGTGATTTTACCCCTGTGGGTGAGACCTGGTATCCCTTGGAAGCCGCAAGCCCTGACGCAATGACCAGGTCTATAATCAACGAGCCGCTGCCCTTGGGGGTTAAGTCTGTCGACGGACTGATCACCGTGGGCAAGGGACAGAGGATAGGAATATTTGCAGGTTCCGGTGTGGGTAAGTCAACCCTCATGGGTATGTTTGCAAGGAATACCAGGGCAGAGCTCAATGTTATCGCGCTCATAGGAGAGCGAGGCAGGGAAGTGCGGGAGTTTATAGAAAGGGATCTTGGCGCAGAAGGTTTAAAAAGATCTGTGGTAGTGGTGGCGACTTCCGATAAGCCTGCTCTTGAAAGAAAGAAGGCCGCCCAGACCGCTACAGCCATTGCTGAGTATTTCAGGGATCAGGGCAAGGATGTGCTTCTCATGATGGACAACCTTACCCGTTTCTCCATGGCACAGCGTGAGATAGGCCTTGCCATAGGCGAACCCCCTGTTACAAGAGGCTATCCGCCGTCGGTTTATTCCGAAATGCCCAAGCTCCTTGAACGGGCTGGAAAGAGCGATAAAGGATCTATCACCGGACTTTATGCAGTACTTGTAGATGGTGATGATTTTAATGAGCCTATAACAGATACAGCCAGAAGTATACTTGACGGCCATATAATGCTTAACAGGAAATTGGCCCACAGGAACCATTATCCGGCTGTGGATGTGCTCCAGTCCATATCGAGATGTATGAGTATGGTGACCACGAAGGAGCACCGGAAGCTGGCAGGCGAGCTCAAGAATGTCATGGCTACCTATAACGACTCAGAGGACTTGATAAATATAGGCGCATATAAGAAGGGCTCTAATCCAAGGATTGACTATGCAATATCAAAGATAGATGCAGTGAATGATTTTCTCTGTCAGGATGTTGAAGACAAGTTTGAATTCGAAGATACCGTAGGCATGATGAACAAGCTGTTCGGAGATGGCTGATGGCAAAGTTTAATTACAGGCTTCAGAATATCCTGAACCTGATGGAGAATTTTGAAGAGCAGGCAAAACAGGCCTTTGCGGAGCGCCGGAAGATACTGAATGACGAGGAGGATAAGCTCGCAGCATTGAATATGAGAGCCGCGGAGCTTGAAGCAGAATCGGCAAGGCTTCGGAACGGCGACCTGGATATACGCCATATCATGGAAAATGAATATGAGCAGAAATACAACAAAGAAGAAATAAAAAAACAGAAGCTTAAGGTAAAGGTGGCCCAGAAAAACCTTGAGAATGCGCGCGCCCGTATGGAGGACGCTGTAAAGGAAAGAAAGATACACGAAAAGCTTAAGGAAAATGCTTTTGAAGAATTCATGAGCGAGGAAGCTGCTGCTGAGTCACTGGAGGTAGATCAGCTGACCAGCTATGTATATGGGGCAAAGAAAGCGGATCAGGAGTAGCGTGAAGCTTGAAACAGTCTGACTTTGACAAAGCTGTAGTTATTCGTCTGCACACCGGAGGCGAAATCACGGAGAAGATATATGGCACAGGAAATTGATATAAAAGCGGAAAAAAAGAAATTAGCCGAGGAAAAGAAGAAACTCAGGGCAGAACAGAAAGCCCAGAGCAAAGAGGCTAAAAAAAGGGCCAAGGAACTGGCTGACAAAGAGGCTGACCTGGATGATGATGCCCCCGGCGGCGGACTGTCCATGATACTGGTTACCGTATTCATAGTCCTTATCTGGATCGGCATAATCTGTATCCTGATAAAGCTTGATGTGGGAGGGCTGGGTTCCAATGTGCTCCGTCCTGTCATAGGAAATGTTCCAGTTATAAATAAAGTGCTTCCAAGTGACGGCGTGACGGAAACGGATGACCTGGAGGCATATTACGGCTATTCCTCACTTGCTGATGCGGTAGCGCAGATACAGGCACTGGAACTTGAACTTACCAGTGCACAGACTGCCAATGGTACTTATGTACAGCAGATAGAGGAGCTCAAGGCTGAGGTAAACAGATTAAAGACCTTCGAGGATCAGCAGACAGAGTTCCAGCGTATAAAGACCGAATTCTATGAGGAAGTGGTTTATGCGGACAACGGCCCGGGGGAGGATGCTTACAGGAAGTATTATGAGAGCATGGATCCTGAGACAGCCCAGTACCTTTACCAGGAAGTGGTAAAGAAGGAAGCTGTTGATGCTGAGATAACGGATTATGCGGCTGCGTATGCTGCTATGGAGCCCAAGGATGCAGCGGAGATATTCAATACCATGGGCTCGTCCCTCGACCTTGTAGGAAAGATACTGGGGGCAATGAACAGTGCCCAGCGCGGTGCGATACTTGGAGCGATGGATCCGGAAATGGCAGCTCAGGTGACAAGGATAATGGACCCTGACTGAAGATAAAATATAAGGGGTTAAGTGTTCATAAACTTTTGACGATAAATATTGTGAACCGGGATATTTAAGACCGCAGGGAAGCGGTCATTTAAACGGTATCACCGCATCCGGACGACGGACCGCAGGGATGTGCTAAGGAGAATCATTATGACATCTATAAGCGATCTTAACAGCCAGATGCTGGTCAATAACATTACGGACGGTATGGACAGGAATGGAAGTTCGTCCCGTAATGGCCAGACAGCTGATTTCAAGAGTGCATTCGCAAATGCCACCGGCCAGATCAATTTTCAGAACCGGGATATCCAGACAGACAGCAGTAATTTTTCAGGCAACAGTAAGGACAGTTCGTCTGCAGGTGTTTCTGCGGACAAAAAGTCTTATGATAAGTCTGATGTTAAGAATGAGAAAAGCTCATCGAATGATAATGTTTCAAAATCTGGTACATCAGATAAGGTGTCCGCAAAGGATGAAAGCAAGGCGGGAACTGTAGAAGAAATCAACGATACTGCAGCGGATGCTGTTGTTGATGAGAAGGAAATCGAAGCAGTAATACAGGTGATTGATGTGATCGTTGAAAAGACCGCAGAGATACTGAATGTAGATGTTCCAGAAATCGTTCAAGCCTGTGAAGATCTGACAATTTCCACAGCAGACCTTGTAATGCCGGAGAATATGAATATGCTTGCGGCAGATGTAATGGGAGATGGAGGTGTTGAGAGCCTGCTGACCGATCAGAACATATTGGATACTGCAGGAGAACTTAACAAGATGGTAGTCGAGGTTCTGGAGGAAGCAGGACTGGAACCGGCTGAAGTAAGCGAAGTTATGGATGTGATTGCTGCAGGAACAGAAGACGTTCAGGCAGCAGTAGAAACAGATGAAGTGCCTAATGCAGAAAGCCTTGTTCAGGCAGCAGATATTCCAGAGGATACTGTGCCTGTTGAAAATGCTGCGCTTAATACACAAAATGATAATAATGATGCTGATGATGCAGGCGATGAAAGCAATACGCCGTCTGATGCAAATAATACCGTAAAGCGTGATAACAGGCACGATGTAAGGCATGATGTCCACACCGCAGGCAATGCACAGGATGCGGTAAGCGTACAGGAGCCGGGGCTGGCAGAGCCGACAGCGGAAGCAAGGCCTCAGAGCTATCTGAGCAATCCTGCCGAAGTAGCAGAGCAGGTAATAGAGAAGATAAAATCCCAGGTAAAGGATGATTTTTCATCCCTGGAATTAAGCCTTCATCCGGCAAGCCTCGGTAATGTGGCAATCAATCTTGTCAGTAAGTCCGGCGTGGTTACTGCTCAGTTTTCAACGGAGACTGAGGCTGCCAGGGCTGCACTTGAAAGCCAGATAATGGTGCTCAAGCAGAACCTTGAGGAGCAGGGTGTTAAGATTGATGCTGTTGAAGTTACTGTTTCATCCCATGCTTTTGAGCAGAATCTCGAATAGGGAAATGACGGCCAGTCAGATGCGGAGGCAAGCGAGCAGGAAAGGCTCAGGCGTGCCACCAGGAAGATTGATCTGGGTGACTTTGCAGGCATACCGGAAGATATAGATGAAGCAGATGCCGTTACAGCACAGATGATGCAGGCAGACGGAAACAAGATGGATTACAGGATTTAAGAATATACTTAATTCATTAGGATGATTATAAGGAGGAACTGTTATGGATATAAAAGGTCTGGTAGCTCCCGTAGTAGACGGAAAAGTACAGAGCAGCACTGCTTCCAGCAAGTCGCTTGCGTCAGCTTCAGAAAAGGATAAGTCGCAGATTGATTCCGAGGCTTTCCTTACGTTGCTAGTAGCAGAAATGCAGAATCAGGATCCTCTTGAGCCTACATCCAATACAGAGTGGATCAGCCAGTATGCGACATTCACGCAGGTGTCGGAGGTACAGGCTATAGGCGATAATATGAATGCAATGAAGGCAGACAGCCTGACAGGCAAGACTGTTATCATGAGCGTAAGGGATGACGCCGGCAATACTGATGAGGTATCAGGCGTGGTTGACTATGTGACCTATGAAGAAGGAAAGGCATATCTTTCAATTGACGGTTCCCTGTATTCCATAAACGACCTTAAGACTGTCGTAAGCGACAGATATGTGGCAGCGTCTGACAGGGCAGATGATCTTATAGAAGCCATAAAGAAGCTTCCGGCACCTTCTCTTATGACAAAGGATTATTTCAATGCGGCATCTGCTGTTGTGGCAGAGTATGACGATATGAGTGATTTCGAGAAAGGTTTTCTTGATGAAAGCTTTGCTGACGGTATAGACCAGTACCGTAAGGCCCTCCAGAAGATCATTGCTGACGAGCAGGCTAAACAGGAGAAGGCTGCGGCAGAACAGGCAGCGCCTGTTCAGGAGGAGGTTCCGGTTCAGGAGACAGCTGCAGATAAGGCGGCTGAGGCTGTAACGCCTGTTTCAGGTACAGAATCAAAGGCTGACAGCAGTGATGCAGAAGCGGACGCTTCAGAAAGTGCTGAGGCAGTGTCAGAGAGTACTGAAACATCATCAGAGGATGAGGTTCCTTCAGAAACCGCAACGGAAGCAGCTTCATCAGAGGCTGCCGCAGAAACAGCGGAGAAGTCCGAGGATTCAGGGGAAGAAACTGAAGCATTGGAAACAGAAAATGCGGATACCGTAGCTTCGGATACTGATGATAATGCATAAACATCATTTATTTGCATGCTGATATAAACTTTAGGGGCAAAAGCCCGATATAATAATTGTAAGGTTATAAGACAAGAGGATGGTTTCTCAAGGATGAGGAACGTTCAAAAGGATTTACGGGCCCTCCTCAATATATAAAACATGAAGGAGGACATGCCTTATGATGAGATCACTTTACTCCGGAGTTGCGGGGTTAAAAACACACCAGGTCAAGATGGACGTTATCGGTAACAACATTGCCAATGTTAATACCGTAGCATACAAGTCTCAGTCCATCACTTTCTCCGAATTAATGTATCAGACCACACAGTCTGCCAGCGGCCCTAACGAGACCACAGGTACTGCAGGTACCAATGCAAAGCAGATAGGTCTTGGTGTTCAGTCTGCAGCCATAAGCACTGCTATTACACAGCAGGGTTCTACACAGACTACAGGTAATGCATTCGATTTGCGTATAACAGGTAATTCCTTCTTCGTAGTATCCGACGGTTCATCCAATTATTTCACAAGAGACGGATCTTTCTATGTTGATGCAGTAGGTAACCTTGCCATGAGCTCAAACGGTTACAATGTTATGGGCTGGCTTGTAAATAAAGACGGCGAGATCGTTCAGGATAATGTTAAGAAGCTTCAGATCATGTCTCCTGAAAATATGACCAGTGATCCCAAGGCTACTGAGCAGGCTACCATGACAGGTATCATCGATAAGCTTGATTCTCAGGTTCTCGGTGACGGTAAAGTCATAAATCTCGCATTCTATGACAACATGGGTTATTCCTATACCGCAAGGTTCAGGATGAACGGAACGGATGAAGAGGGTAATTACATCCTGAATCTTAAGGATGTCCTTGATGCGAATAACGAGTCCATCCTGGATAAGTTCGATGCAAAGGTTTATACAGGATCAAATTCTTCGGGTGCAAACTCTTACGCAACGAAGGCGGCATCTTATTCACTGCTTGACGGATATGATATGGAAAATCCTTCTAACGGCGTGATCAAGTATAAGGATTCAAAATGGTCTCCGGCACAGGAAATCGAACTTACTCCTAATAACATTTTTAGCAACTATGATCCTTCTACAGGAAAGATTTCAGACGGAGATACAACATATAATGGCCTGTCTTATCCTGATCCCAAGGATCCTACCAAGACCATCAACTATACCAAGGCTGATGCCGCAAAGGCTTATGCTGAGGCGTTCGGATTTGATAATTACGAGGATTTCCTTTCACTGACGGTTCAGGCTAATGACACTACATCAAATCCCATTACTATCGGTTCACTGTTAAAAGCAAATCAGTATACTTATACCGATTCGGATGGAAGCACAACTGTAAATCTTTTTGATGCAGACGGAACGCTTAGTACCGATGGTTACGTTACACCTGCAGGTACTGCAATATCTGTTAGATATAATCAGGCAACAGGTTCCCTTACCGGACTTAACGGATCTACCAATATATCGGCATTCAACCTTACCATTGAGCCCAAGGAATCCAGCACTGAGAATCCTTTTGCTAAGGCAATTAACATAGATATGTCAGCTACAAAGAACCTTAACAACGAGGGAACATCCACAGCATCCGCAACTTCAGGTGATGCAGACGGAAAGGGCACAGGATGTGCGTTGGGAAAAATGACAGGCGTATCCATTCAGAATAATGGTATGATCTACGGCGCATATGATAACGGCCAGACCAAGCTCCTGGGCCAGATCGCTGTTGCATCCTTCTCGAATGCAGCAGGTCTTGAAAAGCAGGGTGATAACCTGTATAAGGCAACACTTAACTCCGGCGAGTTTGACGGTATCGGTGTTGATATCACAGCTGACGGCGGTTACATGTCAACCGGTGTTCTGGAAATGTCCAACGTAGACCTCTCCAGTGAGTTTACTGAGCTGATCACAACACAGCGTGGTTTCCAGGCTAACTCACGTATCATAACCGTTTCCGATACACTGCTTGAGGAACTGGTAAATCTTAAGAGATAATAGTTGAATGATCGGGGTCAGACCCTTTGGACTGATAGTCAAAAGGGTCTGACCCTTTTTTATGTATAATCGGGGGTTCACATGTGTGAATCCGTCACAAAGCAGGGGGGATTATGTGGTAAAATATATAAATATGTATGTGAGAACCGAAATTAGGTTTTAAATAAAAAAATTATGTTTACCATATCGTCATACATATGATAAAATAAAAATCGGGGTTTTGTAACTGATATGGCGAAGTTAATGTATGAGAATAAGTTTATCCTGACAAGGAAGCTGCATTCCCAGTATTTCAGGTATTGTTATCGGAAGCTACAGAAGCAGACCCGCATACTGGCATTAGTGTTTACCATTCTGTTTGCCGTCTGTTTTGTGCTTAGTATCATATTTCTGGGGAGCAGACTGGTCGCTTCGCTTTTTGCCGTGCTTACACTGTACTTCTTTTTCATGATATTTTTTGGATACAGCTTTAGGGAATGGATTGATTACAGGAAGCTGCAGAACGATCATGGCGATGTAATAGTTGAGATTGTTAAGTTCAATGCCGATAATATACATGTAAAGGTTAATGAAACAGGTTTTTCATTTAACTATAGGACTATAGAGCGGGTATATGAAACCGAGGATGAATACATATTGATCCTCAGCGTGCCAGGAATGATAGAGCACGGCCAGGTGCTTTTCAAAAAGGGCTTTAAGGACGGAACGGATGTGGAGGCCTTTAAGGCATATATCAACAGACGGGCCGGAAAAACCATATTTGATGATAAAAATAAGTCAGCATCAGCTGACGAAAAAGATAAAAATGAGAAGGTCTCAAAATAGTATGCATTAAGAAATGCAGGTTGTTTCAGTGCCTGAGGGGAGGCTAGACCGTGGCCGAGGATTTCGATTTTAGTGATCTTGGGGATCTGGGGGATCTCTACAGTGAAGAAAATCTCATAGATCTTCTGTATAATGTGCAGGAGACTCAGAATAAGAGCGACCAGTCAAAACTGAGTGGCCTTGGCAGTCTTATGCCTGACCTTTCCGGGGATTTGGACACGGATAGCGTGGCGTCGGAAAACTTAAGTGCACTTACTGTAGCTAATGATGATTTTACAAAGGTGCTGGATGGCCTGGATCTGGATTCCATAGAAGCCACTATTGAAAAAAAGGCCATTCCGAAATCTATCGATGAATATGACAAATCTATTTATTCTTTTCCGCAGCTTGATGAAATAAAGAAGGGCATAGACCGGGGCCTGGATGTGACATACTATGACAGTGCCGATCTGATGTTCAGGCAGATGCGTGAAATCAGGATGGGCCTTGAAGCTAACCTGGATGTCAGCATATATGCCAATAAGTATTATCGTGACAGGCAGATGCGCGAGATCAGGCTAGGCCTTATGGAAAAGCTTGACGTAAGCAATTATGCACGTCTTATCTGCAGCCTTTCAGACATGAAGAAGGCTCATCAGATATTGTTCACAGAACAGTTCAAGTTAAACAGGAACCAGCTTGACTATACGATAAAAGATTACAGCAGCGGAATAAGCGTCCATACCAAGGATGGCCATATGAAGGCATATTTCAAGCTGACGGAAAAGCTGCCTGAGGACTTTACCGTGCCTGCTTTCTTCAGGCTTATAGACCGTATGGGAATAACCAATGGATTCTGCATTGACAGTGAAACTATGAACCTGTCAGATTACGAGGTTGGCAAGGAATACCTGCTGGCAGAAGGTTCTGAGCCTGCTGAGGGTGTGGACGGCTATTATGAATATTTCTTTGAGTCCTTTGACGAGCCTCCTAAGGTAAAGGATGACGGAAGCATTGACTATAGGGCACAAAAGGAAATTTCTGCGGTAAAAGCAGGAGATAAGGTTGCAGTATACCATAAGGCTAAGCTTGGCAAGAGCGGAATGACGGTTTCCGGAAGGGAAATACTGAGCTATGTAGGACATGACCTTGAACCCATTAAGGCTAATTTTATCCACTGCCTTGATGACGGTGTTACCTATGTTTCCGAAAAGGGCGGCTATATCACAATGCAGAATGGAAAGCTGTCCATTTACGAGCAGCTGGAGATTAAAGGCGATGTAGTTTACGGTAAGGATAATATAAGCTTTAACGGTACCATACACATTAGCGGTTCTGTTATGAAGAATGCCAAGGTAGAGGCTGAAGGCGATATAATCGTTGACGGATATGTAGAGGGTGCAAGGCTTAAAGCCGGAAAGAACATAATAATAAGACGCGGAGTGAACGGAAATAATGTGGGCATAGTCGAGGCCAGGGGAAATATTGTAGCCGCATTCTTTGAGAATACAAATATAGTTGCAGGCGGCAATATAGAGGCTGGCTACCTTATGAATTCAATGGCATACTGCCGTGACAGTGTGAGGGTAGTGGGAAAGAAACCTCTTATTTGCGGAGGCAAAGTAAAAGCTTCAAACAGCGTGACTGCTGGTGTCATAGGCAATGAATCCCATGCAAGGACAGAAATTGAGGTAGGCCGTCTTAATGACTATGGCGAGCAGCTGCTGTCACTTACTCAGCGCATGAAAGCACTGGATGCGGATATGGAGCGCATAAGGGACGGCATGAATGCCATCCTGGGCAAGGTAGGAGCACTTAAGGGCCGTACCCATCCTTCATACTTAAAGCTGGAGGATGCACTGGAACAGCAGAAGAAACAGCTTGCAGCATTAAGGGAAGAACAGCGGAAGCTTGATGAAAAGATAAATGGCACAAGCGACAATTTCATCCGTGTTACGGATGTGGTATATGAGAATACGCTCATAAAACTAAACGGAAGCTTCCTGCTTACGGCTAAGGACAGCCGTGATGTGAGATTCTGCAGTCAGGGCAGACATATCATATCAAAGTAGGCCGGAATCGGGCTGGACGGGGATTACCACTGAAGGTTCAGCGAACCGATATGCGTAGCCGCTAGAAGCGACGGAAAGGGGAAAAAGGGGAAGATGAAAGATACGATCTTGGTTGCAGATGATGATCTTAGCAATGGCGATCTGTTGCGGGAATTATTTCATGAGGAATATAAAGTAGCGCTGACTTCTAACGGGCGTGAGGCTATGGAATATGTCATGGCCCACCCTAAGGATGTAATCTTAATGATGGTTGACGTTGACATGCCCATTATAGACGGCAGGGCACTGCTTAAGGTACTTAAATTAAAAGGCGTAATCAAGCACATACCGGTGCTTATGATGACTACCAACAGGGATGAGGCAATCATTACGGAATGTTTTGAAAACGGAGCTACCGATTTTACTTATAAGCCTTTTTCACCGCTGGTTGTAAAAGGCCGGGTAAACAATCTCATCAAAATGTACCGGAGCAAGGATGAGATGGAGCTGCTTATTAAGCAGCAGACATCACAGATACTGGAGAAGAACAAAGAGCTTAATTCCCTAAATGACCGTATAATCGAGGTCATGAGTTCCATGGTGGAATTCAGAAATCTGGAATCCAGCACCCATATCCAGAAGATAAAGGCTATAAGCAAGACGCTTGCAGAGGCACTGGAGCACGTATATCCGGGCGAATACAATATCACCCAGGAGAAAGCGGCGCTTATAGAAAGCGCGTCGGCTCTCCACGATATCGGAATGATAACGATCTCAGATTCCATTCTTCTCAAGCCGGGAAAACTTTCTGCAGACGAATTCGAGGTCATGAAGTCCCATACCACCATGGGGTGCGAGGTGTTAAGCCAGATTCCTGAACTTCGTGAACAGCGGTACTATGACCTTAGCTATAACATATGCAGGCATCATCATGAAAGGTATGACGGAAGCGGATATCCTGATCATCTGAAAGGGGAGGCTATTCCTATTGAGGCTCAGATCGTTGCACTGGCTGATGTTTATGATTCGCTTATAAGCGACAGGACATACCGTGACGCTTTCGATATGCCCAAGGCATATGAGATGATAGTCAGCGGAAGCGCTGGTTCGTTTTCACCGAAATTAGTCGAATGCTTTGCAAGGTCAAGAACTGCGATAGAGATTGTATGTAAGAGTTATAAATAATTGCATCAAAAATCCCGCACATTTTGTGTGGGATTAATTTATTTAGGTTTTCTTCGTGGCGGCCTTCGTCTTGAATGCTTTCTTGTGGGATGTTCGTCTGATTTTCTCTTGAGTATCAGCTTATCAGTATTCTTGGCGGAACGGTGGGAATTCCTTCTCCGGAAATCCCTTCGAAGGCTGTTTCTGTCTTTGATTATCTTTCCTCGTTCCCTTTTGATCCGGGCAAGGCGTTTGCGGTGCCTGAAATATCCGCGGCTGAGCCTGTAGATTATGAAGAGTACGATTAGGGCACCGGCGATTCCTAAGATTGTAAATAGAACGTGATAAACATTGATATATATTTTTTCCTTTTCTTCAGGAGTTTCAGTTTCTAAGGCATTATCGTCACTATCGGAAACCGATGTTTTGGCTGATACAGTACCGTCCTCCTGTGTGACAGACGGGTTTTCACTGACGGAACTTCCGTCGGCATTTTTCAGCTGGAAGTTAAAGCTTAATGCCGTTTCGGGATTTAAGACTATGTCTGTGCTGCCCAGACTTGCTCCTGCGTAGGAGTATTCTATTTTAGCTATGGCGTTTTCAGAAAGGTCATCATAGCTTATGCTGGATGACAGGTCTGAAAATGTGAGGTTTCCCGGCAGTACAACGCCGGCCGACGGGGCCGTTGCAAGAAGTGGAGCAGTGCTGCCGAATATGTCAGTCCCGGAATTAAAAAAGCCTGAATTGCTTATGGTATATCCGGTTTCAAATTCATCGGGATCTATCATGGAGAAGTTGTTGAAACCGTACTCAAAGAGTTCTACGGTATCAGCAAACTGCAGAGGACTTTCTTCCTTAAGGATCACGGCTACAAGCCTCATTCCGCCACGCTCCGCACAGGATACGAGTGTCTGCCTTGATGCGTTTGTGAAACCTGTTTTCGAGCCTACCAGGTCAGCATATTCGTAATCACCGCCGACATAGAGTTTATTCTTGGAGTGAAGTACATGTTCGCCGTGAGTTGCAGTTTCAGGAATAGTATAGCGGGGAGTGCTTGCTATGCGGCAGAGGTTGTCATGTGAAAAGAAAGCAACTCCGATAAGCGCCATATCGTGGGCTGTAGTATAGTGGTCTTCATTGTAAAGCCCGTTGGCCGTGACAAAATGCGTACCGGTACAGCCAAGCTCTGCAGCTCTTGCATTCATCATGTCCACATACGCGTCGATAGAGCCTGCAATATGCTCTGCTACAACATTACAGCCTTCGTTTGCGGAATTGATGAGGATCCCGTAAAGCAGTTCCTCAAGAGTAAGCTGTTCGCCAGCTTTAAGCCCCATGCTGGAGCCGTCTGCGGCATTTGCGTCGATGGCTGACTGATTGACCGTGATGACTTCATCTAAGGCACAGTTTTCAACTGCGACCAGGCAGCACATAAGTTTTGTTATCGAAGCCGGATAGAGCTTTTCGTCAATGTTTTTCGCATAGAGCAGGGCTCCGGTGTTTGCTTCCAGCAGTATGGCGCCTTCCGCACCAATGGCAGGCCCCTGGGGCCAGTTCTCAATTTCATTTGTCTGGACCGGCTCTTTTTTCCTGTCTTCTGATTCCTGGTTGAGTTCCTCCTGGGTAGCAAAGACCTCAAGGGTGAATTGGCTCTGTGTTACTAACAGTATGACAACCGCACAGAAAAAAACGCCTGCCCGGCGCAGTACATGCATAGTGTCATTCTTGCAAAAGGGGATTATTCTATTCATGAGTTTCAAAATATACAAACAATCTATAAGATTGATAATTCCAGTATTACTGCGGTTTACATAAATGGATTATAGCATTTTACAATGGGGCATGCAAGGAGTGTATTGTTTGTGCGGAGTGCCTGCCAATATATACGGATTCAGCATATGATAGCGCGTATTGAACGTATGCGGCCAAACAATTATAATGGAACGGGTATTAATGCCGGAATTTATATGGGGAGTCAATAGTATATGCAGAACGATATTGCTGGAAAATTAAAGAAACAGATAGGCGAATATTTCGTTGGAAAAAACGATGTGACAGACAAGCTTTTGATCTGTCTGCTTGCAGGAGGCCATGTGCTTCTGGAAGATGTCCCCGGGGTGGGAAAGACTACTTTGGCAAAGACCCTGGCTGCTTCAGTTGATATGACTTTCGGAAGGATTCAGTTTACGCCGGATACGCTGCCGGGGGACGTGGTTGGGTCTTCTGTGTTCAATATGAAGACTTCAGAATTTGAGTACAGGGAAGGCGCTATACAGCGTCAGATTATACTTGCAGATGAGATAAACCGTACTTCGCCCAAAACCCAGTCCGCACTGCTTGAGGCAATGGCAGAGGGAAGCGTAACGGTTGACGGAACGGTATATAAACTGCCGGAGCCCTTTATGGTGATCGCCACCCAGAATCCTGTTGAATTTATCGGAACTTTTCCTTTGCCGGAAGCTTCCCTGGACCGTTTTATGATGCGGCTTTCCCTGGGGTATCCGGATCATGATGAAGAGATCCGCATGGTGAAGAACTTCCTTGAAGGCAAGAAAACCGATGCTATAGGGAGTATCTGTACGGCGGAGGATATCATTAAATTACGCAGGGAAGTTGAAAAAGTACAGATAAAGGATAATGTCATTGAGTATGCAAGAAATATCATCGATATGACAAGAAAGGAATCTTCGTTTGTGATCGGTGCTTCATCAAGGGCATTTTTATATCTTATAAGGGCTGCACAGGCAGACGCTTTTTTGCGGGGGAGAGATTACGTAAAGCCTGATGACATCAAGGATGTTGCCGTATGCACACTGCATCACAGGCTCAGCCTTACCTCGGAAGCTAAGATAAAGAAGGAGAATGTTGATTCCATATTAAAGGCTCTGATCCTTAAAGTTAAAGTCCCTATGGAAAAGACTGAAGACTGAATCGGAGCATTGTTTTATGAAGAGGAACCGGATCATTCTGATCATATTATGGATCATGTCCTTAGTGGGCATATCTTTTTTCGGAGGAACCGTAAGCTACGGTTTTTTTGCTGCGGTCACCCTTGTGCCAATAGTATCTTTTATTTATTTAATTCTTGTATTTCTCAGGTTTAAGATTTATCAGCGGATGAATTCCAGACATGTGGTGGCTGATGAACTGTCTGATTTTTATATCACGCTTCAGAACGAGGATTATTTTGCATTTACCAGCGTACGCATGAATTTTTATAGCAGGTTTTCTGCGTTGGAGGGAGTTGATGATTCTGCCGAATATGAGCTTATGCCGCGTACCGGGATAAAGAGGGATACGAAACTCTTATGCAGATACAGGGGAGAGTATGAGGCCGGGGTAAAGGAGGTTGTTATCCGCGACTTTTTAAATCTCTTTAGCTTTACGTACCGTAATCCTGAACCTTTCAGGGTAACGGTCCTCCCAAAGATAGTTGTGCTTGATAGTGTAGGTACCATAGATGAATCGCTTGGTGTCATGGCAGATACTTATAATGCCACAGGAGAGCCGGATGTGGTGGTGAGGGAGTATCAGCCTGGTGACGATGCCAGAATGATACACTGGCGTGCAAGCGCAGGAAAGGGAAAGCTTTTAGTCCGTCAGACCGTTGGCATAGAAAAACAGGGCATAAGCATAGCGATGGAACCCGGAAGGTATTCCGAGGATCCGGGAATATATCTTCCGCTGGAAAACAAAATATGTGAGATGGTGATTGCACTGACTATGTATTATCTGAATGCGCGTACTCCTGTCAGCGTTTTTTCATACCAGGATGAACTGTCGGCGGACGCTGTGAGGGATACGGACGGATTCAACGCTTTTTATTCACGTGTTTCCAAGTACCGCTTTGAACAAATGCAGGATAAGCAGGGGAAGATGGCCGCACTGCTTTCGGAAAGCAGTGCGGTGATAAACAGTAAAATCCTGATAATGGTTCTTTATGACATAAGTCCTGAAACTGAGAATCTTATCCGAAGCCTTGGTCAGAGCGGTGTGTTTATTCTTGTATATATCATAAACGCTAGCCACGAAAAGGATTTTACGTCATTGGATCTTCCACGCTGTATGATACATGTGATAGCGCCTGATGCTGATCTGCGGGAGGTGCTGTGATGATTAAGAAGATGCTCTATGATACGGTTTATATATTGCCGGTTGTCATGGCTATGCTCACATGGTATCTCACAGACAGGCGTGACGGAAATGTTTATTTTCAGGCAGGAATCATATCATTTGCGGTAACGGCAACAGGAATTCTCTTGCTGCACCTTAAGGCGGAAGGCAAGATTATATTAAGCGGAATCCTTATTTCGTCTGTTGTGGCAGTATTCTTTATATGTCCGGAGGAACTCCGTGAAAGGCTGCTTACGGAGAATATTGACGTTTTAATTTGCATCTGCATTGCAGCTGCAGCTTTTTCTATAACAAGGCTTTTGATAAGCTTCAGCGCTGGCCGTATCATTCTTGGGTGCATGATCATTTCGCTGCTTGCCGCTGCTCTCATTATGAAGATAAGTCCGGATAAGCTGGTAGTTGCACTCATGTTGGGATCAGTATTTTGTGTTGTGGCGGACGAGATACAGATAAGGTGGAAAAAAACAGGGGATACGGGACATAAGGACCATCTGGTCGCTATTTCGCCGTTTATCATTCTTTTTGCTTTGGGTATCGTATTTGTTCCAAACTCAGACAAGCCCTATGACTGGGGCTTTGTAAAACGTATCGTTGCA
This sequence comes from Lachnospiraceae bacterium, assembly GCA_017635395.1. Lineage (GTDB taxonomy): Bacteria > Bacillota > Clostridia > Lachnospirales > Lachnospiraceae > NK4A136. The sequence continues at coordinate 41,053 of JAGBLN010000045.1, read as the reverse complement.
AGTGCCGCAGAGCAGATAGACAAAATAGAAAAGAAACTGGCAAAGGGAAGCGGCAAGGGTTATGGCGATGCCTTTATAGGTTTTTCGGAGGAACCGGGCTTTGGTGCGGAACTCAAGCCTAATGATCATCCTGTACTGGAAGTGGGGTATGGAGCCAATGTTCCTTTTGCTGTTTATCTTTACGGAAAGAGTTTTGACAGTTTTACAGGCAGGGAATGGGCTAAGACCTATACGGAGGAAAATGTCGATAGGGAGCTGGACACTCTTGAACTTGTTTACGGAGTCTCGCTGGATCCCGAAGCTGATCCTAATGAGTACTTCAGGACTGCAGACCTTAGGATAAAGCTTCAGGACGATGCACCGGAGTATATCTTTGCGCCGGATAAAATAGTAAAACTTACTTCTGCTGATAAAAACTTAAGTATAAGCGAGACCGGCAGCGACCTTCATTATGACAGGACAGATGAGGGGATATCATATTCGCTCCGGTATTGCTATATCAATAATAATAGCCCTTCTTTTGTAAAGCTGGTAACGGATGAGCGTAGTGATGATGAGGCTGTATGGAATTCTGTTGCGGAGCAGTATGGGGTTTCTGAGAATGCTGCTTATAGATATGAGAGTTATTTGGAATACCGGGAACGTATGGAATCAGTATATCTGCCTGAGACAAAGGTTTCAGAGAGAATGGAGGCGCTGCTTGCTGATCTGATGGAAGGTGCAGACAACGACATGGAAAAGCTAAGGCGCATCGAAGGACTGCTGTCTTCCATGGAGTATTCCATGAGTCCGGGTGCAATGCCGCCGGATATTGATACAGCGGAGGAATTCCTAGACCATCTGATTTTTGAAAAGAAAACGGGATACTGTGTGTATTACGCTACGGCCTTTGTACTGCTTGCAAGATATGAAGGAATACCTGCCAGATATGTACAGGGCTTCATGGTGATTCCTGAAAAATACAAAACAGTTGAGGTGACTGGCAATTCAGCCCATGCCTGGCCGGAATGCTATATCAGCGGTATAGGATGGGTGGCTTTTGAGCCGACGCCGGGATATAAGGTGAGCAGGTACTGGCAGTCTGCGGATGATACTGATATAGCAGAGCTTGATAGTGTATCATTTAACTATACTGTTTCCGAGGATTCGGTTTCTTCTGATGTGGCAGATGAATCGGATGGAGGCGGGAAGAAAGATAACAGAAGCCTTTTGTTCTATGCGGCTGTAATCGCAGTAATAACAGTTATTGTGACACTTCTGCTGATGATCGTCATATTGCTGATACGCAGGCTGCAATATTTGTTAATGAATGATGAGAAAAAATTTGTTACAATGTTTGGGCGAAATATGAATCTGCTTCATATCCTTGGCCTGGATATGGAGTCAGGAGAGACTATTGAGGAATTCATGCACCGTGCAGAAAAAGTAACGCCGACCGAACTGCTTGGATTTATCCCTGGTTACGAGGAATACCTTTATAAGGGGGCTGTTCCGGGGCAGGAGGCTGTGGAGTGCATGCATAAGGCGAATATAGAACTGAGGGCACATATAAATACCTTGGGGATTAAGAAAAGGCTGAGACTGTTCTGGACGATGTTTTAGGGGCATAGAGGATCATATATGAGATTAAGAAATATTACAGGTTCAAGAGATATCATAGCAGAAAGCGATTTCGTTATTCATGATGAGACTGCGCAGAAGGGTATGTGGAAGGAGGTTTTCGGAAATGACCTTCCCATACGCTTGGAAATCGGAATGGGGAAGGGCCGGTTCATAATGGATATGGCAGAGAAATATCCGGAGGCAAATTACCTGGGAATTGAAAAGTATTCTTCGGTGCTCCTGCGCGCCATACAGAAAATGGAAGAGCGGACAGAACAGGGTGAAGAACTTAATGTTCGTTTTATCAGGATGGATGCGGAATATATCTGCGATGTGTTCGAAGAAGGGGAGGTAGACCGGATATATCTTAACTTTTCGGATCCCTGGCCTAAAGACCGGCATGCCAAGAGACGGCTTGAGAGCAGGCAGTTTCTGGAACGTTATGACCGCATTCTTAAGAAAGACGGACGGATAGAATTCAAGACTGATAATAGGGCGCTGTTTGATTTTGCTGTTGAAGAAGTAGAGGCAAGCGCCTTTAAGATAACGGCCCTTTCATATGACTTACATGCGGATAAAGATATGATGCAAGGGAATGTGATGACTGAATACGAAGAGAAGTTTTCTTCCATGGGAAATCCCATTTGTAAGTATATTCTTGAAAGAAGATAAAAATAACCGGAACGGTATGAACTGACTCTGACCATGGGAGGTGATTCCTGTTCAAACTGTAAGGATAATGAAAAAAGGCACCGCTGTGACGCGGTGCCTTAAATCTTTTGAGTGTTACTATTCTACCTTGAAATAGCTGATATTTTCTCTCAGTTCCTCGGCAAGTGTCTGTAATCTTCCTGCGGATTCGCTTATTATCGTAAATGTAGCATTAAGCTCTTCCATGGAAGCGTTTGTTTCTTCAGTGGAAGCAGCATTTTCTTCAGAGATTGCGGACAGGTCTGAAATGATCTCCATCAGTCCGTTCTTAGCATCGTTCAGTGACATAACCTGTTTGGTGATGCTTGAGGATGTATCCTTAACACTTGCTACATTACCGGACATGATCTCCATATTGCTCTTGGTGGAGTCGAGCTGCTCAGCCTGTACACTGAAGCTTTCATTCAGCTTTTCCAATACATTTACGGAGGAAGCGGAATCTGCCAACAGCTGCTCAACAATGGATTTGATCTTTTCAGCACTGTCGCTGGACTGGTCGGCGAGCTGTCGTATCTCATCGGCTACGACTGCGAAACCGCGGCCTGCGTCGCCGGCACGTGCTGCCTCTATGGAAGCGTTCAGGGAGAGGAGGTTAGTCTGTGTAGCGATATCTGTGATAGCCTGAGTAAACTCGGATATTGATTTAGCGGAATCATTGGTTGAATTGATGGTATCTCCGATATCTTTTACTGATGCAGTAACTTCCTCACTCTGGCGAATCAGCTTATCGAGTGAGCTCATTGACTTGTCGCAGGCTTCCTTCATTTCCTCTGCATAACGGTCCATTTCGCTGACTGCCTCGGTTATATTCTCAATATTTCTTCCGATATCGTCTGTATTACCGGCAGCGCTTTCTACGCTTTCAGCCTGTGATACGGCACCCTTGGAGATCTCTGTTACGGCATCGGTTACCTGACCGGAAGCCTGAGCTGCCTGTGAAGCACTGTCAGCGAGTTCTGTGCTGGTATCGGTTACTTCGCCGGACATGCTGTTGCTCTGTGACATAACATCACGAAGCTTCATGGTAAGCTTTTTAGCACTCATAGTGATCTTGCCGATTTCGTCTCTTCCTATCCTGGAATCATCAGGGTAGGAGATGGTAAGGTTACCTTTTGCAAGCTCCTCAAGGTCATTTGTGATCCTGTTGATCCCGGAACGGATCCCGTGCATAACGAGAAGTACCAGAATAGCAAGGATAACGATCAGCGCTGCAAAGATGAGAGAGATAACTATGATCTTGATCCTGATCTCAAGTACCAGGGCCTTGTGCTCGGATTCGGCCCAGGCTTCTGTGATCTCCTGCATATTGTTTAAGGAACTTCTTGCTGTAGAGAAGGTGTCATGGAATGCTTCCCAGTCACCGGTATTATCCTTTACATTATAGGATGCTTCCCATGCAGCCATATCTTCTTCAAATTTTACGGCTTCATCGGCAAAGGTTGTGCCGTCTGCCGACGGAATTTGGGTGAAAAGCTCATCATTTACTTTAGCAGCTTCTATAGCTGCATTTACATTGTCATATACCTGTTGTTTGTTGGAATCATAATCGTCCAGTGCTCCCGGCAGCTGAGTTTCTGCGAATTCGGGAGGGGCGGCAGTAAAACCGTTAGCAAAGTCATAATACTGCATGGCACCCTTCATAGACTGGTAAAAATCGCGGTCCGCATTAAGAAGATTGCTGTTAACTGTGTAGAGGGTATCGTAGTAAACTTCAGCCACTTCCTTCTCTGTGCTGCTGATCTCAACAGCCATAAATATCACGGAGACTATCAAGGCTATGGACAGAGGAATCGAAATAAGAAAAAGTTTCCCACGGACACTGACGTTGTCTAATAATTTCATACGCACATACCTTCCTTTTTGTTTTTTTCATGAAAATAGGTTGTATAGAACAATACAATTTTACCACAAAAATCAAGGGAAAGCGCGTATGAATTGAATATATTGTACTTATTTATTGTATTTATAGAAGAACTTAATATGTTTACGGCAGTAAGTATTTGTTCACAAGTACCTGCCGCCGTAAATTATTACAGAGCTTTTTTTATTGCATCAAGAAGCTCGTCATAGTTCTCAAAAGCAGGAAGCTCAGGATTGTCTTTGATTATCTGTTCTGTAGACCTGAAAAGGAATCCTGATTTGCTTGCTTTTATCATGGCTAAATCATTGTAGCTGTCGCCGCTTGCTATGGTATCGTATCCTATGGACTGAAGTGCCTTTACTGTGGTGAGTTTTGAGTCGGCAATCCTCATCTTAAATCCTGTGATCTCACCGTCTGAGGCAACCTCAAGGGAATTGCAGAATATGGTGGGCCATCCCAGTTTTTTCATGAGGGGAGTGGCAAATTCGGAAAATGTATCACTTATTATTATGACCTGGGTTATGCTCCGCAGTTCATCAAGGAAGTCTTTTGCACCGGGAAGGGGATCGATGGTAGCAATAACGTTCTGAATCTCTTTGAGGCCGAGGCCGTGCTCTTTGAGGATGCCGATACGCCATTTCATAAGTTTGTCATAGTCAGGCTCATCCCTGGTGGTGCGCTTTAATTCAGGTATGCCACTTGCTTCAGAAAATGCAATCCATATTTCAGGTACAAGTACACCTTCGAGATCTAAACAGACTATGTTCATTTTGTTCCTCCTAATGGAAAATCGTATTTGATGATTGCATTGCAGACGGAATTATCGCTGCAACATAGGTATTTTAAGGGCATTTATTCCATGAGTCAAGAAAAAAGAGATATAAAGAAATCTTTTATTATGTCTACTGTGGTGGTATATTTTAATCAAGAGGAAGCCGGGGGGTGGCCAATGGTGGCGCGGAAAGGCTGAATCGGTTTTTTTATGTAAAGCGTCATCGGAATGGCATTTACGGGGAGAGGGAAAGAATATGAAAAAGGATAAAGGTTTTTCGCTTGTAGAACTAATAATTGTTATTGCTATAATGGCTATCCTGGTTGCTGTTATGGCACCGATACTGATTAGGTATATTGAAAAAGCAAAGATATCTTCTGATATACAGATGCTTAATTCCATATATGCGGCTGTCACATATGCTTCGACTGATCCGGATGTCGTGCAGCGGTCTGATTCTATGGAAGAAATAGCAAAGATGGCAGATGCACCAATGAAGCTTGATGAGATTGATACATCCACATTATTTGCAAAAGAGGCGCTGGATACGCTGGGATGGAGCGACTTCAGTCAGGCAAATTATATCAATGAAATAAAATCAACGCACAATTCCTCAAGTACTATATATGTACAGTATAAGGGCAGTGCGGACAATCCGCTGGCAATGTGGATAACCAATACTGACAATACCGGAAAAAAGCAGATACATGCGGGACCGTCTGGAAGTGATGCTAATGCATGGAAGGCTCTTGAAGATCCGGATAATGAAGCATCCAAGGTTATTTCGATACACTAGATGGACTATCTGCAATGTTTAAAAAGTGCGACTGACGGCTTCGGGCCGTCAGTCTTTTGGGTTATTTCTGTAAATTATTCTCTTGACAGAACCGGAGTTTTAAGATAAAAATAACCCGTTGCCATTGCGTCTGAAATGGCAGTCTACAACAATCACAAATATGTGCCGGAGGCAGAAAACGATGGACAAGTTAAAGGATTTCTTAAAAAAGAAGGATATTGAAATATCATTAAAAAGATATGGTATTGATGCGCTGGGAGCGATGGCGCAGGGACTTTTCTGTTCACTGCTCATAGGTACAATAATAGATACGATAGGAAAGCAGTTCCACATAGGCTTTCTTACGCAGACGGTTGCGACTGTAGCTGAGAAGGAATATACGGTAGGCGGACTTGCAAGTGCGATGAGTGGCCCTGCCATGGCCGTTGCAATCGGCTATGCCCTGAAGTGCCCTCCGCTGGTTCTGTTTTCTCTTATTGCAGTCGGGTTTTCTTCCAATGCTCTTGGTGGTGCCGGCGGTCCTCTTGCGGTGCTGGTGGTTGCTATCTTTTCTGCTGAAATCGGAAAGCTTGTATCAAAGGAAACAAAGGTTGATATACTGCTGACCCCGCTTGTAACGATTGGCGTAGGTGTAGGTTTGTCTGCACTGGTGGCACCTCCGCTCGGACGGGCTGCCATGTGGACAGGAAATCTCATTATGTGGGCTACAGAGCTTCAGCCTTTCCTTATGGGGATACTTGTTTCTGTGTTGGTAGGCGTTGCGCTTACATTGCCTATATCTTCTGCTGCCATTTGTGCAGCATTCGGACTTACAGGTCTTGCAGGCGGAGCTGCTGTTGCAGGATGTTGTGCTCAGATGGTCGGATTTGCTGTTATGAGCTTTAAGGAAAATAAATGGGGCGGTATCGTATCTCAGGGAATTGGTACTTCCATGCTGCAGATGCCTAACATAATAAAGAACCCCCGTATATGGATCGCTCCTATAGTGACCAGTGCCATAACAGGCCCGCTGGCTACATGTTTGTTCAAACTTCAGATGAATGGTGCGCCTGTATCGTCAGGTATGGGTACCTGTGGATTAGTGGGACAGATAGGTGTGTTCACGGGCTGGACAAATCCCAGTGAAGCAGCGCTTGCACAGGGGGCAACTGCAATAACGCCTGGAGCGTGGGAGTGGATAGGGCTTATACTGATATCCATTGTACTGCCGGCAATTATTGCACCGCTTATCAATATGGTGTGCAGGAAGTTAGGCTGGGTAAAGGATGGGGATCTTAAACTGGAGTAATACAGGATCTATGGATGCGTAGTTTGTGGAAAAAATTATTGAGGGTTTGCCATGAGTATGAAATTAAAACTGATGCTGGTATTTCTGATATTAGGTTTAGTGATGTTCTTTCCTTCGGTAAAGAATGTCATTGCGCTTTCAAAACCTGCGGTGGATCTGTATGAGCTGGATGATGCAGGATTTGCGGCGCTTAAGAACGGTCAGCATGTTGCAGTGGATGTCAGGTGCGTCTGGGGACAGCCTATTTCTGTTGTAACCCAGCATAAGACCTTTGGCGTTGTTACCTCCGAAAGGGAGACTTCCGGATATTTTGAAGTCCCGATAATATATCAGGACAGCAATGGTGAGATGTGCTGGGATCATTCCATTATCATTGCTGCCGGAACATCACAGTATTCCATGTTCGAAAGCCAGATGGATAAGACCTGGAACTGGTATGAAAGCAGTCTTTGCACCTATGAGAACATGCCTACCACCATATTTAGGGCAGACGGTGTGCTCAAGAAGTTTTCCAATGAGGACATAGACCTGCTCATGGAATATAATGAGGAGACCGGCCTTTCTCTTTCAAGAGAGGAAACTCTGGCATATTACACTCCTTACTTCATTGTACAGGATAAAGGTCAGCATCGTACAACGCTTATACTTGGTGTCATATTTATAATTATTGGTCTGGTATGTCTGGCTCTGTTAATAAAAGAGCGCAGGGATGAGAATTTTATGAATGCCATGGCGCCTAAGACTGCAAGAGAGTATTACGGACCACAGGGAAATGATCAGGATAACTTTAACGCTTCTACACTAAGCTCTGCATTTTCAAGTTCAGCCAAGGTAGATACAGATGCAGCATCTGCCGGATTTGCTGCTCAGGGCGGGGCTGTTACAGCTTATGGAAAGACTGCAGAGAATTTCGCACCCCAGACTGCGCCTACGGATACACCCGATGCGCTGAAAAATGTTAATCCGATGTTCGGAAACCAGACTGTTGCCCCTGAAATAGTAGGCGCTTCTACTGAAACCCAGCCTGTAAATAATCCTAATCCTTTTGCACAGCCTGCAGGCAGGAGCATGGATTCCTATCTGGGGGGCGGCGCGCCTCAGCCTGTTAATACTTTTGAGAGCAAGACCGCGGGACTTAACGGTAACGGCCTGCAGTCACAGATCCCAGGCGGGAGTGCGTCTATGGATCCAATTCTGGGTGGCGTAGCTCAGCAGCCGGCAGAGAATGTTTTTTCAGGAAATGGCCTGTCACAGAATTATGACAGCTTGAATTCTTATGGCAGTAATTCCGGTACAGGACTGTATGGTGCACCGCAGAATCCGGGGGCATCAGTACCGGGAACTGGCAATTCATATAACTTTGGGAACTCTGATCCGTTCGGTAATGCGGATACTTTTGGAAATAACAATACATTCGGGAATGGGCAGGGCGGAAATCCTGTGTAAAAAGGGATAGGTTAGTTTGATTTCCCTTGCGGCCAGGTGGTCTGTCAGCGTTGAAAGTTATGATAGTAGTGTATCAAGCTTCGCGCGTGCGTCTTCGTAACCGTTGAAAACGAAGGCGTGTATGTGAAGCTTTTTTGCTGCTTCTACATTGACTTCACGGTCGTCCATGAAGACGCATTCTTCGGGGATAAGTGAATACCTGTTTAACAGGATTTTATAAATCTCGGGTTCAGGTTTGTTTATTTTTTCAAAACCGGATATTACCATGCCATCTACGAGGTCAACAAAGGTGAATTTCGACTTTCTGTGCAGTTCAAAATAATCCTTTGAATAATTGGAGAGGAGATAAACTCTGTATCCTTTTGCTTTTAATTCCTCGAGCCATGGCCTGCTGTAGTCATAGGACGCGATGATATTAACCACGCGGTCAAAAAAAATCTCTGCCTCATCATGGTATTCAGGAACACGGGATTTCATTTCTCGTATAACCTCATCAAGCGGAATGGCACTCCTGTCAATCTCATTCCAAAGTGGATTTTCTACTATGCGTTCTTTAAAGACTCTTATCGTTTCGTCATCGAATCCCAGGTCATCACGCATATATGCTTCATATCTGAAGTCAGCAAGTACCATGCCTATGTCAAAGATGATGTTTTTGATCATAATGCCTCCGTGCATATAGTGGATTCTCTACACCGTATATGCTCTTCTGCCGGTGTAAAGTGAGCTGGCGAACTGCCCCGCCGGCAGGTGAGCTATCGGTGCGGAAAAATGTAATAACGCTCAATGTTGTAATGATACAACAGTACATAGAAAATACAAGCCATAGTAAGTTGTGCATAGGTGGTATTGTTCGGGATTGTGAAAATTTGTATCCTCAAGGCTAATGGTCATTGTAATTTTGTACATATTATACAAATGAAATATCTTGAATTATGACAAATTGAGTGGTAACATAACTCATAGATCAAATGTACTGAAACAAGGGGGTTTCAAAGCATAGGGCATTTGTCCTGTCTTTGGAATTTTTTAATTTTAGGGCACTTGGTCAATGGGAGGCAGAGTGATCTGCGTAAAAAAAGGAGGCAAATTATGAAAAAGAAACTTTTGGGTATGCTTCTTGCAGGTGTTATGTCAGTAACAGCTCTTACTGCATGTACATCAGGAAGCGGCGAGACAACAGGCACAGAGACTCAGACAACAGGCGATGAAGGCGCAGGTACTGAGGCTCAGACAACAGGTGAAGGCGGTGAGCTTACAGGTACTCTTAATGTAGGTGTTATCGGACCTATGACAGGCGCTGCTGCAATTTACGGAACAGCTGTAAAGAACGGTGCTACCATCGCTGTTGACGAGATCAACGCACTTGGAACAGGTTTCCAGATGACACTTGATCCTCAGGATGATGTGCATGATCCTGAAATCTCTGTAAATGCATATCATACACTGCTTGATAATGATGTTCAGGTTATAGTAGGTACTGTTACTACTTCTCCCTGCGTAGCTGTTTCAGCAGAGGCTAATTCCGACCGTGTATTCATGCTTACACCTTCAGCTTCTTCACCTACTGTTACAGAGGGCAAGGACAACGTATTCCAGCTTTGCTTCTCAGATCCTAACCAGGGTTCTGCATCAGCTCAGTACATCGTTGACAATGCACTTGCAACAAAGGTTGCTATAATCTACAACAATGGTGATGCTTATTCATCAGGTATCTATCAGACATTCAAGGCAAAGGCTGATGAGCTTGGTCTTGAGGTTGTTTCAGAGACAACATTTACTGATGATACTGCTACAGACTTCAAGGTACAGCTTGGTGCTGCAAAGGATGCAGGAGCAGATCTCCTTTTCCTTCCTATCTACTATCAGCCTGCGTCCCTGATCTTAAGACAGGCTTCAGAGATGGGTTATTCACCTAAGATGTTCGGTGTTGACGGTATGGACGGTATCCTTACTCTTGAGGGATTCGATACATCTCTTGCAGAGGGCGTAATCCTTCTTACACCTTTCTCAGCTGATGCTGCTGATGAGAAGACACAGAATTTCGTAGCAAAGTACAACGAGAACTACAACGAAGTGCCTTCACAGTTCGCTGCTGACGGTTATGACTGCCCTTACGCTATCTACGCTGCTCTTCAGTACTATGCAGCAAATAACGGTGGTCTTGATGTAACAGGTATGTCTCACGAAGAGCTTTGCGAGATCCTTATATCTGTATTTACAGATCCTAACTTCTCAGCTGACGGTATCACAGGTGCAGGCATGGTATGGAACAGCACAGGTGAGGTAAACAAGGCTCCTAAGGCTGTTGTTATCCAGAACGGTGCATATGTAGGTATGTAATAACTGTCAGGATAGCCCGAAGCACTTGCTGCTGAAGGCGTACGAATGAGTGGATTCTGGAATGGCAGCCTGCTGTTTGCGAAGCAAACCTTTAATTGCAGGCTGCCGTAACTGGAAGAACACGAAGGGTTCTGAACAGTTACGGTATGTAATACAGACCGGAACCGACTGAATTTTTAGGCTTAAATCTTACAGGGGCTGTCCGGATAAGGGCAGCCCTTATTCTTTAAAACAGAGTAGATGTGATGAAAATGTACTCGATTTAGTGCAGGGAATGTAGTAGAATAGAAACTTGTTGAGTGCTTTTTCACCACATTTACGGAAAATGATCTATCGTAAGATGTGGATTTGGTAACAGAAAGATACTTATTAGACAGGGAGAACGCTATGCTGACTTATTTAATAAACGGAATCAGCCTGGGAAGTGTTTATGCGATAATAGCGCTTGGTTATACCATGGTTTATGGTATAGCAAAGATGCTGAATTTCGCACATGGTGATGTCATAATGGTGGGAGGATATGCTTCCTTCTGTACCATGACATATCTTGGATGGCCGCCTGCGCTTGCAGTACTCTTTTCAATGGTGGTCTGCACCATACTGGGTATTGTTGTTGAGAGACTGGCATACAAGCCCCTGCGTAATGCCACATCCCTTGCGGTGCTCATCACTGCAATAGGTGTGTCATATTTCCTGCAGAATGCGGCGCTTCTCATATGGACTTCCAACCCTAAGGTTTTCCCGGATATATTTGCATCCATTCCGCCCCTGGTTATAGGCCAGGTAGAAGTGGCTGCTGACGGAACGGAGAGCGGCGGCATAGTTATATCTGCTACGACGCTTATCACCATACTTGTAAATATCGCCATAATGGTAGGCCTGACTCTTTTCACAAATAAGACCAAGATGGGTAAGGCCATGCGTGCCGTATCAGAGGATAAGGGCGCTGCAACCCTTATGGGAATAAATGTTGACTTCACAATATCAATGACCTTTGCAATCGGCTCAGGTCTTGCTGCGATAGCAGGTGTGCTGCTCTGTACCGCATATCCAAATCTGGTGCCTACTACAGGAGCTATGCCCGGTATCAAAGCCTTCGTTGCAGCGGTATTCGGTGGTATAGGTTCCATACCGGGCGCCATGATAGGCGGCATACTGCTCGGCGTGATAGAGATAATCGCAAGGGCCAAGTTCCCTTCGGTTCCCTCTGATATATTCGTATTTGCAGTACTTATCATTGTCCTTCTGGTAAGGCCCAGCGGACTTTTGGGCAAAAAGATCAGGGAAAAGGTCTGAGGAAGGAGGCAAATGATGGCAGAAGAGAAAATGACAAAAAAGAAAATGAGCAAAGCTTCAAAGAATGCCTTCTTAAATTATGGAATCGTGCTGGCATTTTTCGTGATATTCCAAACGCTGTCATCTACAGGGATACTCAGCAACTCACTTAAAGGTCAGCTGATACCTGTGGTTTCATACATGATAATGGCTGTATCACTTAACCTGGTAGTTGGTATATCAGGCGAACTGAGTCTCGGACATGCGGGCTTTATGTCCATAGGCGCTTTCACCGGAGTGGTGGTAGAGGCGGTTATACTGTCCAATTCACCTGCGGCAGCAACACTTTCGAAGAATCTCGGACTGCAGATCCTGATACTTGTGGCATCAATAGTGGCAGGTGCCGTTATTGCAGGAGTTGCCGGTGTTCTTATCGGTATCCCGGTGCTAAGGCTGAATGGTGACTATCTGGCCATTGTTACACTTGCATTCGGTGAGATAATAAAGAACCTGCTTTACTGTCTGTATATTTATATAGATGATACTGGCCTTCATTTCTCACTGGATCCTGCCGCACTGACCGGTACAACTGTTTTAAATGGACCCATGGGTGCCACATCCATTAAGAAGATCTCGATCTTTGCGGCAGGCGTGGTTCTTTTGCTGGTAGTACTTGTGATCGTACAGAATCTTGTTAATTCAAGATCCGGAAGGGCCATAATGGCTATAAGGGACAACCGTATAGCGGCTGAGGCATCAGGCCTTCATATCACCAAGTATAAGATGATGGCTTTTGTTACATCAGCTGCACTGGCAGGCGCTGCAGGTGCTCTCTATGCCCTTAATTATTCGACAATAGTGCCTAAGAAATTCGACTTTAACACATCGATACTCATACTGGTATTCGTTGTGCTTGGCGGAATAGGAAATATGACAGGTGCCCTTATCGCAGCGGCAGTGCTTACGGTACTTCCTGAGATGTTGAGAGACTTCCAGGATTACAGAATGTTAGTATATGCTATCGTTCTCATACTTGTAATGCTGCTTACGAACAATGAAAAGGTAAAGGCTATCCTGGCCGGTATCTTCAACAAAAAGAAGAGTAATAATGAAGCAAAGGAGGTGGCATGATGTCTGATGCAAATGAGAAGAAAACTGCCTCTGAAAGCAATATAGTAAATCTCCCCAGTGATACCATCATAAACAAGAGGGATATGGATAAGCCTCTTGTTCTTGAGACAAGACACCTGGGAATAGATTTCGGCGGACTTACAGCAGTTGATGAATTCAATATAGGCGTGGGTGCCACAGAGATAATGGGACTTATCGGACCGAACGGTGCCGGCAAGACTACCATTTTCAACCTGCTCACAAAGGTTTATCAGCCTACAAGAGGTACCATACTTCTGTGTGGCAAGGATACCCACGGAATGACTCCTGCGGCTGTTAACGAAGCGGGTATTGCCAGAACATTCCAGAATATAAGGCTTTTTGATAAGCTGACCGTAGAGGAAAATGTAAAGATAGGTCTTCATAACCATATCAATTACAGTATGATGAGCGGTATCTTCAGACTGCCTTCTTATTGGAAAGAAGAAAAGAAGGCTCATGAAAAGGCTCTGGAACTGCTTGATATATTCGGTATGGCAGATCAGGCTGATGTCCCGGCAGATTCGCTTCCGTATGGTGCACAGAGAAGACTTGAGATCGTCAGGGCTCTGGCAACTGAGCCTAAGATCCTTCTGCTGGATGAGCCTGCAGCGGGCATGAACCCTTCGGAAACTGAGGAACTCATGGAGAACATCCGCAAGATAAGGGATGAATTCGGCATTGCCGTAATGCTTATCGAGCATGATATGAAGCTGGTTATGGGTATATGCGAGACTATCGCGGTGCTCAATTTCGGACGGATAATCGCCAAGGGCACGCCTGTTGAGATACAGAACAATCCACAGGTTATAGAGGCTTATCTCGGATCCAAAAAGGATGAGTAATAAAAGCATGGTATATAAGCCGGATAGATCCGTGGCCGGCAGTGAATCTTTCGGGGAGCCGCAAGATAGCGGCAGAAGGAGGAAATATGGCAGCGATGCTGGAAGTTAATGATCTGAATGTGTTTTACGGAAGCATTCATGCGATAAAAGGAATATCCTTCGAGGTAAATGAGGGTGAAGTGGTGACTCTGATCGGTGCCAATGGTGCCGGAAAATCTACAACCCTCAATACCGTCGGCGGCCTGCTGAAGGCAAAAAGCGGCAGCGTTAAGTTCTGTGGAAAGGATCTGACTACGACTCCTGCCCATAAGATACTGAGAGAAGGCATGGCACTCTGTCCGGAAGGCAGGCGCATATTCCAGCAGCTTACCGTCAAGGAAAATCTTGAGATGGGCGCATATACAAGAAATAATGCAGAAGCTCTGGAGACCATAGAGAAGGTCTTTGAGCAGTTTCCTAGGCTTAAGGAAAGGCAGAAGCAGATCGCAGGAACACTTTCAGGCGGTGAGCAGCAGATGCTTGCCATGGGAAGAGCTCTTATGAGTAAGCCCAGACTTATGATGCTTGACGAACCCTCAATGGGACTGGCGCCTATTTTGGTAGAGCAGATATTCGACATAATCAGTGCGCTTAATAAGGACGGCACCACCATCCTTTTGGTAGAGCAGAATGCCCAGATGGCGCTGTCCATCGCAGACAGGGCCTATGTCCTTGAGACCGGAAAGATAGTCAATTCCGGTACCGGTGAAGAGCTGCTTCATGATGATTCCGTAAGGAAGGCTTATCTGGGCGACTGATGTCAGAATAGTCTCATAATTGCTGGCAGAATGCATGGTGATAATAGCTGAAAAATAACGGAGTACAAGAGGGACTGATTTTTCAAACCAGCCCCTTTTTTATTATTGTCTTTCGCTGAACAGTGCCAGGTTTGACACAATAGCACCATTTTGCTATAATGTGTTTGTAACTGTAGGTTGCTGCATTTTTATTCAGAAAGGATTGGTGAATTATGAGCGTAAACGGAATTACGGCTAATGCAGTATCAGTGCAGAGTCAGTATGCATATGACAGCACTAAGTCTGCGAAGAGTACTGATGAAAAGAGTGCTCTCACATCAGCAACAGGATCTGAAGGCGTAGTTTATGAACGCAGTGAAGAGGCTAATGCTGAATCGACTAAGAAGACTTACACACAGAACACAGAACTTGTAGCAAAGCTTAAGCAGGAGAATCTGGCACGCACCCAGCAGCTGGAGGATATAGTCAATAAGCTTATCTCCGGTCAGGGCAAGGCTTTCTCCCTGGCTACCGGAAATCTTAAGGATTTCTTTGCAAACCTTGAGGTGGATGAGGCTACAAGGGCACAGGCACAGAAGGATATTTCCGAGGACGGATACTATGGCGTAAAACAGACATCCGAAAGGATTTTCGATTTTGCCATGGCTCTGACAGGCGGAGATCCTGACAAGATGGAAGAGATGCGTGCGGCATTTGACAAGGGCTTCAAACAGGCTACAGGAGCATGGGGAGGCGAGCTTCCCGAGATCAGCCAGAAGACCCGGGATGCAGTGCATGAGCTTTTCGATAAGTACAAGGAGTCAAACGGAGTAACTGAATGAGCATGACTCTGAAAGCAGTATTCGTTGGATAACGGTATGATTATTTATAAACGCCTTCCGTAAAGCGGGAGGCGTTTTACAGTCGGAGAGAATATCGAATGATAAGGGAAGAACTGATACAGGACATTGAGGAACGGATATCGGAATTAAGACAGGAGGAAAAAATCCTGTCAGATAGGATTCATGGTCTTGAAGACTTACTAAAACAGACAAAAGACTGTGAGGAGTCTGAACTTGACAGGCTGGCGGACAGGTTCCGTGACGGGATTTTCACTGAGGAAATTACCGAAGGAGAAAGGCCAATTCCTGAAGGTCATGCGTCAGAAAAGATAACTGAGGGATGTCTGGTCATAGAGGGCGGTGCTTTTAGGGGCGGTGCTTATGACAGCGGTGTTCTGGACTGCCTTATGGTAAATGATATTAATTTTCAGTGCGTATTGGGCGTTTCGGCTGGTGCGATCACGGGCCTTGACTATATGTCGGGCCAGATAGGACGTTCTGCAAGGCTCAATATCGGTTTCCGTCACGATCCCAGGTATGTGGGCTACAAGGCTCTCTATAATGATAAGAGCCTTGTTGGTTTTTCGTTCCTGTATGATACGTACAATGAAATAGAACCCTTTGATGAAGAGTTTTTCAAGCGCAAGTCAAGGCGGTTCATTACTGTGGCAACGGATATGCATACCGGTAAGCCTGCATTTTTTGAAAGAGGAAAATGCCGCAGCATAAAGCGGGCGGTAAGGGCGTCTGCTTCAATGCCACTGGTGACAAAGCCTGTTGTAATGAACGGAGTTCCTTATCTGGATGGCGGCTGTTCAGATAAGATTCCATATGACTGGGCTCTTGAACAGGACTTTGAAAAGATCGTGGTCATCAGGACCAGGGAACGTGAATACAGAAAGAAGACTATAAGCAAAGCTGAAAAAAGGGCTCTTGAAACAGTGTACAGGAAATTTCCGGATTTTGTAAGGTCTGCAACAACCAGCAATGAGCAGTATAATGCACAGTGTGATGATCTGGAACGGCTTGAAAAAGAGGGCAGGCTTATGATACTTGAGCCGAAGACACCTGTTACCATTGGAAGACTGGAATCTGATATGGAGAAGATCAAGGCTCTGTACTGGCAGGGATACCAGGAGACTGAGGATGCTCTTGACAGGCTGCGGGAGTACCTTGCATAAATGAGAGACTATATATTTCGGTTATTTTGTTATTGCTGTGTTACACCGGATTTTGGGTGTTGAAAGTGGCAGATTTCCTTACGAAAGGAAAGTTTTAAAAATATTGATTTCGCTTACTGTGATGTGAAAATAAACAGTAAAAATACCGGAGGTTACAGATGGCAACCTGGTCATCAAGAGGTCTCAGAGGTTCTGCCTTTGAGGAAATGATAAACAGGACAAATGAAAAATACAGGGACGGAGGACTCGCACTGGTGCAGAAGATCCCTACGCCTATTACGCCTATCAGGATCGATAAGGAGACAAGCCACATTACACTTGCGTATTTTGACCAGAAAAGTACTGTGGACTATATAGGTGTGGTGCAGGGGTATCCCATTTGTTTTGACGCCAAGGAATCTGCAACGGATACTTTTTCATTGCAGAATATCCATGAGCACCAGGTGAATTTTATGCTCGACTTTAAGAGGCAGAACGGTGTGGCTTTTTTCCTGATAAACTATACAAAAAGAGATATATATTATTATCTTAGCATTGATGAGCTTATGCCTTTCTGGGACAGGGCAAAGAATGGCGGAAGGAAAAGTTTCCGTTTTGATGAGCTTGATCCGGAATGGATACTGCCACAAAAACGCGACCTGTTCGTTCCCTATCTGGATATGGTCGATAAGTATCTGAATATGGCAGATGCTCCTTAATTATGCTATAATTAATCGGTCGCGATCAGTATGGAGGGGTACATTGTGAGTGATAATGAAAATGTTTTTTCCGGCCGCAGGCCGATGTCCAGTAAGCAGATAGAGAGACGGACTCTCAGCCGTGAGGAGCTTGACAAATGGATGGAGGAGTCCTCTTTTTCCAAGGTCGATTACAGGCATTACCGTGATACGGAAGAGCAGATTCCAATATCTGTGCCGGGTGATGATTATCTGATATTCGTTGGAAAAAGCGGTGAGCTTACTGCTAAGATATGGACTATAATAGACAGGGATACTCCTCATACGGCTTTTATCCTGAGACCGACTGAAGAGATCAAGTACCGTCTGGGATCTTCTGAAGGTGTATTGTTAAGATTCCAGTTTACTGAAGAAGTCAGGATATTTAATAAAAATGAGCTGTTGACTGTCATAGAGGGTGGAAACATTACCGTTTTTCAAAAAAATGATGATGTTATCATAAAAATAGACAATATAAAATAGGGAGAAACAAAATGATACAATCAAGAACACATACCTGTAATGAACTGAGGCTTTCCGATGCGGGAAAGACAGTAACCCTTGCCGGGTGGTATGAAAATTTAAGACAGGTGAGCAAAAATCTTGCATTTCTGCAGCTCAGGGATTTCTATGGAGTGACCCAGCTGGTATTCGAAGACGAAGAGATGCTTTCAAAGATTGACGGCATAAACAAGGAATCAACCATACAGGTTACCGGTGTGGTAAGGGAGCGTTCCAATAAGACTGACAAGCTTGCTACAGGTGATATAGAAGTAGTTCCCACAGAGGTAAAGATTCTCGGAAAGTGCATTTACAATGAGCTTCCTTTTGAAATAAGACAGTCAAGGAATGCCGATGAAAATTTCAGATTAAAATACAGATATCTTGATTTAAGAAATCCCGAGGTTAAGGACCGGATAGTACTTAGGAGCAAGGTGGTAACAGAGCTCAGGAACCGTATGAATGCTGAGGATTTTACTGAGATAACCACACCTATACTTACATGTTCATCACCTGAAGGTGCAAGGGACTATCTCGTACCTTCAAGGAAATTTCCCGGACATTTTTATGCTCTGCCCCAGGCACCCCAGCAGTTCAAGCAGATCCTTATGGCATCAGGCTTTGACAGATATTTTCAGATTGCGCCCTGCTTCAGGGATGAAGATGCCAGGGCCGACAGAAGCCCGGGTGAGTTTTACCAGCTGGATATGGAGATGGCTTTTGCAGGACAGGAAGATGTTTTCGGTGTTATCGAAAAGGTACTTCCTCCTGTATTTGAAAAATACGGAACATACAACAGGGCTTCACAGGTTCCTTTCAAGCGTATACCTTATCTTGAGAGTCTGGAAAAGTACGGAACTGATAAGCCCGACCTGCGCATAGACCTGATCGTTCAGGATGTGACAGAGCTTCTCGGACGTACTGAATTTGAACCTTTCAAGGATGCTGTCATAAAGGCTGTTGTAACAGACGGCTATAAGGCTACCCGTAAAGAGATAGACAAGATGATCGCTGATGTTGAGACAGAGAGCGGCAGCAAGTCATACTGGTTCAGGGTAGACGAAAACGGCGAATATGTAGGCGGTATATCTAAGTTCCTTGCGGACATCAAGGATGAGCTTAATGAAAAGCTGGGATTAAAGCCCGGGTGCTTCGTGGCTGTAAGTGCAGGCAAAAAGAGTGCTGCCATAAAGACCGCAGGTGTGCTGAGACGCGTTCTCGGCCAGGCATCGGAAGGACATTTTGACAAGGAATGCTATGAGTTCTGCTGGATAGTTGATTTCCCTATGTACGAGATCGGTGAGGAGTCCGGAGAACTTGAGTTTTGCCACAATCCTTTCTCCATGCCACAGGGAGGTGCTGAGGCACTTGACGCTGAAGATCCTTTAAGCATACTGGCATACCAGTATGATCTGGTCTGCAACGGCGTAGAGCTTTCAAGCGGTGCAGTAAGAAACCATGATCCCGAGATAATGGTCAAGGCATTTAAGCTTGTGGGACTTGGTGAGGATGATGTAAAAGCTAAGTTCCCCGCTATGTATAATGCATTCTGCTATGGTGCACCTCCTCACGCAGGTATCGCACCCGGCGTTGACAGAATGGTAATGCTTCTTGTGGGCGAGGATTCCATCAGGGAGATTATCCCGTTCCCCATGAACAAACAGGCCCAGGATATAATGATGGGTGCTCCTGCGACAGTAGAGCAGAAGCAGCTTGATGAAATACATATAGCCGTGAAGGATGTAGAGTAATCATAAAAACAGGGCATGTGTTTTTATTGCAGGGATTGTTAAAATACTGTTTATGAGGAAGGCTTACCACGGACAGTTTGAGTTAAAGAACGGGTTGTGAAGCATCAGAGAATATATTGAGGAGGGGTTGCATATGTCGGATGTTGAAAAACTGCAGGAGCTGATAGACAGTTCAGATAACATAGTTTTTTTCGGCGGTGCCGGAGTTTCCACAGAAAGCGGAATTCCTGATTTCAGGAGCGTGGACGGTCTTTACCATCAGAAATTCAAATACCCGCCTGAGACCATGCTTTCCCATAGTTTCTATGTGACTCATAAGGAAGAGTTTTATGAGTTTTATCGTGACAAGCTTTTGCTTAAGGTGGTAGGGACTCCTGAGGTCCCTAAGGCAGAGCCTAATGCCGCTCATAAGTTTCTTGCCGAGCTTGAAGCCGCAGGCAAGCTTAAGGCTGTAGTGACTCAGAACATAGACGGACTGCATCAGTCAGCCGGATCAAAAGTAGTATATGAATTACACGGATCTGTGCTCAGAAACTTCTGTTTAAGCTGCCATAAGCAGCACTCGGCAGAGGAAATATTCACATCACAGGGCGTACCTAAATGCACCTGTGGAGGTGATATAAAGCCGGATGTAGTGCTTTATGAAGAAGGACTGGACATGGATGTGATGCAGGGGGCAATCAGGGCAATATCCAATGCTGATATGCTGATAATAGGCGGAACATCCCTGGTGGTTTATCCGGCTGCCGGTCTGGTGGATTATTACAGAGGTAAAAAGCTGGTGCTGATAAACCGCGATCCTACCGACAGGGACTCTGTTGCAAACTATGTTTTCCATGGAAAGATAGGCGAGATATTCTCACAGCTCCATGTGTAAGCAGGGTGCGGATGTTTCTGAAGGTATAATATTTTCGGTATGAATATTATGAAATAAAATCAGAGCGGATAGTTGCGGCAGGCGTGGTTATCCGCTTTTTCATTACCTCACGGCAGTGTAGGGAGTTTTTGGCTTATGCTAAATGCAGCCGACGGGGTGAGCGGGGGCTTTTCTTCCTGCTTGCACGGTCAAAAAAGCAGAAAAGGAGCACTCTATGAAGGGCTGGCTGGTCGTAAATGAATTCGTAAAAAGTGATAAATTCAGGGAGCTTTTTGAAATGCTTGGAGCAGCTGCGGAGAAAGAGTGCATAGAGCTTGAAGGCATATCAAATGCTGATGTATGGAATAAGCTTGCATTAAACGGTTATGATCTTAAAAAGACAGACCGTCCGGATTTCGTTTTGTTCTGGGATAAGGATATAAAGCTTGCGTATGAGCTGGAAAGGGAGGGCTTAAGGCTCTTTAACAGGGCACAGGCCATAGCGGACTGCGATGATAAATCCCTGACATATCTTAAACTTAAAAGCAGCGGGATAAAACAGCCTCATACATTTATATCCCCGAAGAAATTTCACGCAGACGGTCTTCTTCCAGAGGGACTTATTAAAAGTGCAGGCGACAGGCTTGGCTTCCCTTTGGTACTGAAGGAGTGCCTCGGTTCCTTCGGTGCCCAGGTTTATCTTGTTGATACACCGGAGGCTCTTGAGAAGAAGATCATTGAGACCGGTGAAAGGCCGTATATCCTTCAGGAGTATATAGCTGCATCAAAGGGGAGGGATACCAGGCTGCAGGTGGTAGGCAATGAAGTGGTAGCAGCTATGAAGCGTTATAATGAAAATGACTTCAGGGCAAACATAACAAACGGCGGCAGCATGGAAGCTTTTGAACCCTCTGTGGAAATGAAAGAGATGGCTCTGGAGGCGTGCCACGTGCTGCAGCTTGATTTTGCAGGCGTTGATATACTTTTCGGGGCTGATGGCCCTGTGCTATGCGAGGTCAATTCAAACGCGCATTTTAAGAACCTGTATGACTGCACAGGGATAAATGCGGCGGAGTATATAATTAGGCATATAAAATCAAGTATATGTTAATTTGGTTGGATAGACATTTCTTTTGTGGCCACTCCAATAATTTATAGGAAATATACATATGCTTTAGAGATAAGTTTTGATTACAGTATCTGAAAATCGGAATCAAACAGGAAGAAGTGGACAATAGGACGAAGAATGAACTGGTACCTGATTTATCAGAAAGAGGATATAGAGTACAACCGGGCATACATTGATATGTATTTCCGTTCCAGCGCGAAAAGAAACATACATCTGGAACTTATTACTCCGGATGTTTTTTTGGGTGCCCCGGAAATGCCGGTTAAAGGTTTTGGCACGGATGCTGTAATAAACCGTTCCAGGGATGTAAATTTGGCGCTGACGTGCGAAAGACTGAATATTCCTGTGTTCAATAATTCACAGATCTGCAGGTTGGGAAACGATAAGCTTGCGGCAGTAAGTTATGCGAAAGAAAAGTGCATAAGGGTGATGCCGACATACGTGGACCCGGACAGGCTTGATTTCCCTTTTGTAATGAAGAGCAGGGACGGACATGGTGGCAAAGAAGTATTTTTGATAGAAAATGAGCAGGATCTTGATTCGGTAAGGGCAATGACGGAACCGGAAAATATAGTCTTAAATAATCTTCCAGACCAGAAAGAGCCAGGCGAGGGGGACGTGAATAATGGTTTTGTTTCGTTATCTGACATTGAGGATAACAGGTGGGTATACCAGAAACTTGCATCGGATACCGGCAAGGATCTGCGGGTATATATAACCGGCAATAAGATCACGGCAGCAATGCTCCGTTCATCCCAAAATGATTTCCGCAGCAATTTTTCGCTTGGTGGCAGTGCGTCTGTATACACTCTGTCAGCGGAAGAAAAAGAAATGGTAACGAGGCTGACTGAAGGTCTCGATATAGGCCACTGTGGCATTGATTTCATATTTGATAACGGCGAACCGGTCTTTAATGAGATAGAGGATGTGGTCGGTTCACGGATGCTGTATAAATATACAGATATCGATGTGGTAGAGGAGTATGTGGAGTATATAAATAAAATACTTCTAAGCTAATGCAAAATGTTAATTCTTCGGTCTGCTTATATGCTGAGCAAAACCGATAGCGGTTATTCTCCCACAATAAGATGATTCATTTGGAAATATCGAATGAGCTTGTCCTTAGCTTTGCTGGTAGTAATATACCTGAACCATTCTATGGAAGGTCTGACATTCATATTGCAGACTATCTCAATAGTATCATTCTCATTTACTCTGGTGTAAGCGCCCATCTGTGTTTTTGAATTGTTTATGAGGGCGTAGGAGAAGTGGAGCCCTATATCTGTGTGAACCTGAAATGCAAAATCCAGAACCGAAGCGCCGGCTTCGATAGAGTCTCTTAGACCGTTTTTGCGGAATACCGTGATCCTGGGTACATAAGTATCTCTGGGCTCGATCTCATTTACATCATAATTAAGCACTGAGTCATCGTCTATCATTATCTTTCCGAAACAATAGTCATAATACTCTGACTCTGTACGGACAAAGAGTCTGTAAGAGTTGAGGGAACTGTCCTGGAGCTTGAAATACGATGACACATCATTTGTGGTCTTCTTTATCTTTATCGCATAGATATCATTAGGAATCAGCGCATTCTGAAGGTAAGCAAAGAACAGGTCCTGCTTGGAAACAGTAGAGTTGTTTATTGCAACCGAGTCATCAAGTATAAGCATCAGGTCGTAGAGCGCTACATTGCGGCGGTTCATGACACCGCTGTCTAAGATGTCGTTAACATTGTCGCTTATGGTCTGCAGGTAACGGAATACAGAGATCATGTATCTCTTGTCAACGCTGAAATCAGCTATCCTTCCGCAAAAAGCGTCGGTATGGTATTTTTCCTGTGTAGAAATTTCGTCTTTATTGAAGCACTTGCGCATAAGCTCTAAAGTCTTGTCCGTGCTGTAGCTGCTCATATCCAGGATCTGCTCATAGCTTTCGCTTATCTTTCCGTAGAGACTCTTATAAACTGTCTTGAAACAGAGCTCTTCAAGAATGTCGGCCAGCATGTAAGCACCCACATCCCTTATCATGGGAAGGATGATCTCTCGTGTACGCTGTGCCTTCTTGAGCTGCTTTTCCTCAGGCATTGCATCGATGGTATTAAGGTTGTCGATGCGGTCAGCTGCTTTTACCAACAGCCCTCTGGGGTTCATCACACTCTGCATTTTTACTTCGGACATGATATCAAGTTCGGCTTTGGAAAGGTCGGGATCAGTCTGGCTGTCCAGCTGTGTTACGGCATTTACTATGTCTGCTACTGACTGTCCGTAGTCTGCCGCAAGTACCGTAAGGGAAGCGCCTTTTTCCTTGCAGTCTTCTACCACATCGTGAAGTATAGCTGCGGCCACTGTATCAGCATCAGCACCACAGAGCGCAACGGTATAAGCAACCCTTAAAGGGTGTATGATGTAGGGTTCGCCGCTTTTTCTGAATACGCCTTCGTGCATCTTAGCCGCGT
Organism: Lachnospiraceae bacterium; assembly: GCA_017635395.1. GTDB lineage: Bacteria > Bacillota > Clostridia > Lachnospirales > Lachnospiraceae > NK4A136. The sequence continues at coordinate 16,755 of JAGBLN010000045.1, read as the reverse complement.
AGTTATAGGCGCGAACCAGCATTTCCTCATCAAAAAACTTATGGTGTTCACGAACCTCTTCCAGCACCTTTTCAAAGCTGCAGTCGGTCTCGTAATTGTCCATCTTTTCGAGAAATTTTTTTATTGTCCTGCTTTTTTCATGCATAGTGAGCCTCCGTGCCGGGCACTCTCAATCCTCAAAAAACATCATTCCTCAGTCTTTATACCGTAATACTTTATGATATGGTACCAGTCGTCATCGTCAACCTCGGAAACCTTGGCATATCGCATAAGGTTTCTGGTAAGGCTTTCCTTGATGATCCTTTCAATATTTGACTGTATAAGGATCTGGCGTTGGGATTCAGTGAAAGAAAAGCCGGTGTTTTCATCATTCATGTAAAGGTTTTTGAAGGTCCTTATCATTTCCTCAGTTTCCTGAGTAGCATGATAGTTAGGATAATTTAAAAGCATGGTATGATAGATGTCTTCTTCTGACATATTGAGTGCATAGCGGGAAAATCCGACGAACTGGACGGTAGGCATGTGCTGTCTTCCCCGGGAAACGGAATTAACGGTGCCTATTCCGCCGATATATTTAGGTTTTCTGCTGTTAGGACGGTGGAGTATGATAGCAATCTTGTCCTCGTTTTCATGAGCGAGGGAAAGATAATAGTGGTCGCTTGATGTGCGGATCTTTCCATAATAGATATATTTGCTGAGATGCTCATCAGTAAGACAGCTGATGATCTCGTCGATAGATTTACAGCCGTCTAAGTTCTTTTTTATTTTTCTGATAAGCTCTCTGTCTTTTTTGCCTAACATGGCAACACAGTCATACGTGGGCTTGCCGGTTACGGTACCTGTTTCCATTATTGAAAGGACGCCGTAGTTCATGGCTGCGTCGGCAGGGTTCATGTCCTTGCCCTTGTAGTTCTCCGTGTCGAGATAATAGCAGAAGAAATTTCCGCAGAGCCTGCTGAGTTCTTCAGGGCTTTCGCTTTCGAACTGTCCCCTGAATTCATCTGATGAGGTGTTTATTCCGGACTGTTCGCGCATCTTTTCAAAGTAGATATCTTCGGGACTGTCTGTACGTGTCAGGAATTCATCAATGGAAATCTCGAATTTATCCTTAAGCGCAAGAAGGAATTTGTAGTCAGGTATGGCCTTGCCGTCGCAGTAGTCATTTATTATGTCAATAGGGTAGTCGAGGCGGTCTGCAAATCTTTCCCGTGTGGTGGAAAGCCGCTCTATCAGATGGCATAGATTTGCTGAAGTGGTCTCGATGATCCTTTCATCCAGTGTTTCGAATTCCTGTCTGCTCACGGTCAACACCTCCTGCACAAAGAAAAATATCACACAAAAGAATTTGAGATATATTATACATCATTCACAGAAAAAAGGAGAATAGTTTTTTATTAAGAGAATTATGTTATAATTCATTCCGTGTGCTTTACTTTTTGATGCGCATACTATTATTACTGATTTTTAGGAGACGATTATGGGCAATAATATAATTAAACCATCCATTCTTTCAGGATTTATGGAACTTCTGCCGGATGAGCAGAGAGTTTTTGATGATATGAAGAGAGTGCTGGAGGGAGTCTTTGCTTCCTACGGTTTTTACGGGCTGGATACACCGGTGCTTGAGCGTTCAAGCGTGCTGCTTGCAAAGGGCGGCGGCGAGACCGAAAAGCAGGTATACAGGTTTGACAGGGGCGATACGGACATAACTATGCGATATGACCTGACGGTCCCGCTGGCAAGGTATGTGGCCATGCACTATTCAGATCTTTCTTTCCCGTTTAAGAGATACCAGATAGGCAAGGTATACAGGGGCGAGCGCAGTCAGAAGGGGCGCTTCAGGGAATTCTATCAGTGCGATATCGACATAATAGGTGACGGCTCTCTGGGAATCATAAATGAAGCAGAGTGTCCCAGTGTAATGAGCAGCGCCCTTCGTGCACTCGGAATAGAAGAGTTTTGCATCAGGCTTAACAACAGAAAGATACTTAACGGTCTTTTTGAAATCTATGGAGTGGGCGAGCGTTCCATGGAAGTAATGCGTGAGATCGATAAGTATGAAAAGATCGGACGCGACAATGTCATTGCCGGCATAAAAGAGCTTGGTGTATCGGAAGAGAATGCCAATGCGCTTCTGGATTTTGTCACTTTCGATGGAAGCGATGCTGAAGTTTTTGCTAAGCTTGATACCCTTGCAGGAAAGAATGAGACTCTTGATAATGGTGTAAGTGACTTAAAGCAGGTGACTGAGATAATGAAGGGCTTCGGCTGTCCGGAAAAGAACTTTAAGGTGGACTTAAGCATTGCAAGAGGACTGGACTACTATACAGGAACAGTCTTTGAGACATGCTTCCTGCCGGATCCTTCCATAGGAAGCATATGCAGCGGCGGAAGATATGATGATCTTGCGGGCTACTTTATAGACAGACCGCTTCCCGGTGTAGGCATGTCCATAGGACTTACCAGAGTGTTCTATATACTCAATGAAAAGAATCTGCTTAACAAGTCTGTTTCTGCACCTGCAGATGCACTGGTGCTTCCTATGACCGATGATATCGCAGGCGCTGCGAAAATAGCTTCGGATCTGCGAAACGAAGGTGTAAGTGTACAGCTTTACGGCGAGCAGAAGAAGATTAAGAAGAAGATGGAATATGCTAACAAGCTTGGCATCCCTTACGTAGTGATCATCGGTGAGGATGAGATCAAGGAGGGAAAAGTATCCCTTAAGGATATGGTTAAGGGTGAGCAGGATATGTACGCTATTCCGGAAGCTGCTGACATCATAAGGTCAGGAAAGTCTGAGCGCGGCACTGAAAAGTGCGTAATAAGCGGGAACTGATAAAGATGTGTGTTCTGTGGCAGGTGTTCTGCCACAGAATGATATATAGCTTCATTCTTAAATGGAAAGAAATAAACGATCTGAAAAAGAAAAAATAGTATTTTTCGTATATCTTCTGATGTTCATGACAGCTGTGATTTCCATAGCTGTGATCCAGCCTTTAAAAAGCGTGGAACCTTTTATTAATCCGCCTGATGAGGCGGACCGCTTTCTCGTTCCGACATATATCTGCGAGAACGGAACGCTGCCTACCGGCTTCGAACCGGAAGTGACCATTCAGACATACGGCGGTTCATATGCTTTCTATAATGTCCTTCCGTATATCGTGATGGGGTATCTTATGTGTGCAGTGCGCCTGATCGGCGGAACCGGACTGATGCTTTTGTACACTGCCAGAAGCGTTAATGTCGTGGCAGGGGTGCTTACAGCTTTCTTTGTTTTCCTGATAGGAAAGAAGTTGTTTAAAAATGAGATCTACTCTTTTGTTTTTTCTTTATTCACGATGTTCCTTCCACAGCATCTTTTCCTGTATACCTATGTAAATACCGATGCTTTCTGCCTTATGTCGGTGTCAATGATACTGTTTGCTTTCCTTGATATTTACGAAAAGGGAATGAGTTTCCTGAGGATGCTGCTGCTTGCGGCAGGGATCAGTATCTGCGCACTGTCATATTACATGGGCTATAGCATACTGCTAGTGTCAGTGCCCCTGTTTGTATTCTGTTTCTTCAGAAAAGGAAAGTTCGACAGCAGGTCTTTCATAAAGTATGCGGGATTGGAAATCCTGTTTGTTGTACTGTTTTCAGGGTGGTGGTTCGTGAGATGTTATTTCGTGCTGGACGGAGATATACTGGGACTCAGATCCCTTTCGGCCGCACAGCAGCTGGCTGTCGAGAGAGGGGAGTCTGTAAAGAATATCCCTGCGGAAAGCATGAATATGATTCAGTTCCTGACACAGACAACTGTGCTTAAGGATATGCCGGTTTCATTCGTGGCTATGTATGGTTCAATGTCCTTATGGGCAGGGGATGTGTATTATGTTCTGTATTTGCTGTTCATAGGAGCAGGGGCAGTTGCAGGCGTTATGGCATGCATTGGACAGTTAAAATACAGAAGCATGGAAGACAAGGTGCTGGAAGCAGGGGGCATTGCGTTTTCGATTGTCACTGTCGGTATCTGGTTCGTGTACTGCTATTTTGTAGACATGCAGCCCCAGGGCAGGTATGTGATGCCTGTTGTTTTTGTCCTGATGTATTATGTGGCAAATGGATATAAAAAAATAGCAGACATGATAAAACTGGAATCTGTAAAAAAATATACTCCATTTATCATATCTGCCTTCGTGATACTGATGTTTGTTATTTATGCCTATGCAGAGGTTTATCCTCTTTACCTGGAAAGACCGGTCTGGTCTGACACAGGCTTATCCTTTTAAGAGTTTTACGAAATCTTCCTCCGGCAGGGGCTTTGAGAAGTAGTATCCCTGTATCATGTCACAGTCAAAGTCCTGAAGGAGCTTAAGCTGTTCCTTTGTTTCAACGCCTTCTGCAACCACTTTCATTCCAAGGTCCTTTGCCATCTGCGCCATGTGGCGTACAATGACCATGGATTTGTTGGATGTGGATAGTTTCGAGATAAAGCTTATGTCAATTTTTACGACATCTATGGACATGTCCTGAAGGGCCTTAAGTGAAGAATAACCTATGCCGAAATCGTCCATCTCGATGATAAACCCGGCTTTTTTCAGGTTTTCCACAGCTTCATAGGAGCGTCTGATGTCTTCAACCCGGGCACTTTCTGTTATTTCAAGTCTAAGTTCGTCTGAAGTAACACCGTAAGTTGCCATAAGCTTTTTCAGGTCGCTGCTCAGGGAAGGCTGGAAAAGATTTACCCTTGAAACATTTACGCTGATGGGAATCTGGTGGTCGCCGGTTTCCCGGATGTTTTTTAAAAGCTTGCAGGCTGACTCCCACACATAATGGTCGAGTTTTGCAATCATGCCGTTTTTCTCAAAGAGAGGTATGAACTTGTCGGGAGGAAGCAGGCCCTGAGTAGGATGTTTCCATCGGACAAGAGCTTCGGCAGTAACCACCTTGCCGGTGCGCATGTCATAGATAGGCTGCACATGTATGCAGAAATCACCGCGCTTTATTGCATCTTCGGTATCATTTACAAGCTCTAGGTCAAGCATGATCTTGTTCTTGACTTCGCTGTTGTATTCAATATGGCGGCTTAACAGGTTGCCTTTGACGGTCTGGATGACCATGCTCATACGGTCCAGGATGAGCTTTACAGGGAGGTTGCGCTCGTCGATTTCATAGACACAGCTATAGAAAAGGATCTTGTAGCCGTTTATAAGGGCGGCTGTGCGTGTTTCGAGCTCTTCAACGAGCTCCGAAGACTTAAATTTGCCAGTGGGGAACATGGCAACATAAACATCGTTATATATTCTTGCGCATATTCCGTTTCCGCCAAGGGTTGACTTCAAGTATTCAGCACAGGACCTAAGGACTTCTTTGGATTTGTCATTACCGAAAAGTTCTGCCACTGCCTCGAAATGGTCTATGTCAAGAAGCAGCAGGCTGTATGGCGTATCAGGATTTCCCTGCAGGATCACGGAGGCGCTGTTGCAGAAACCGAATTCTGACAAAATACCAGTCTCGGAATCGGTTTCGGCAAGCTTGCGCATACGCTCATAGCTTACTTTTTCAATTTCAGCCTCTACCATCTGCTTTTGCAGCTCCCTGGTGGTAATGACATTGTTAACTCTGTGTCTGGCAATCTCTACATTGTAAGGCTTTGTAATGAAATCTGCGGCACCTTTTGACAGGGCACGAAGCTCATTTTCCTCCTGGCCAAACTGAGTATTTACAACAACTGGGATCTTGCGTAAGTCCTTGTCGCTGTTTATGAAATCGAGAAGCTGGAAACCGTCCACATGGGGCATGTTGAGGTCGAGAATTATGACCGCGAACTTGACGCGCTTTAAAAGCTCTTTTGCTTCCAGTCCGTCAGCAGCTTCAACGATGGAATACTCTTCTTCAAATATGCCGCGCAGAATCGCACGGTTCGTCTTGCTGTCGTCAACTATCAACAGGTACTTTTTATCTGTCGCGTCCATAAAGTATACCCCCATTATGAATTACAGATCTGCTGTATGACCGTATAAGTGTCTTTCGGTCAGAAAGGAAAGCAGATGATTCTTTGTAAAATTCTATACATTAAAAATTATAGCATATCTGTTCTTTGATTTGAATAAATATGAAAAACAAAATGTTCCTAATGTTATATAGAATTGACATAATCCGGTGCTTTGTTTATAATCTCATTTGTTCTCGAGGTGTGGCTCAGCTTGGTGGAGCACCTGGTTTGGGACCAGGGGGTCGCAGGTTCGAATCCTGTCACCTCGAGTTTTTCTTTTTCTTTATATATAATTCCACCAAAATCTGATATAATTCAATTTATAAGAAAATGCGGTTATTGTATCTGCGTACAATATGGATTTTTAATTGGAGAGATTTATGGGTTTGAATTCAGGGGGTAAGAAGAGACTGGCACTTCTGGTAGGACAGCCGGAGGAATACTGTCAGGAGGAATTTATCAAAGGCTTTTACGGCAGGATGTTCAAGGAGAACTTTGATATCTGCGTATTTGCCATGTTCCGAAAATTCCAGGATTCGCCAAACCGCGAAAAAGGCGAGAGCAATATCTTTTCCCTGATCGATGTATCTTCTTTTGACGGAATATGCATTATGGCAGATTCCATCCAGACTCCCGGTGTAGTTGAGTCCCTGATCGAAACTCTTGAAAGAGAATACAAAGGCACAGTTCTTTTCGTAGAAAAAGAAGTGGAAGGCTTCCCTTATGTACTTCAGGATAACTATACTCCCATAAAAAAGATGATATCCCACCTGATAGAGAAACACGGCTATAAGGATATAGCTTATCTCACAGGTAAGTCATGGCACGATCATTCCAAGAAGCGTCTGCAGGCATACAGGGACTGTATGGCTGAGCATGGTCTGGAAGTTCGTGAGGACCGTGTATTTTACGGCGATTTCTGGTATACCAGCGGCGAAAATACGGCAGAGAAGCTTATAAGGTCAGGCAATCTGCCTGAAGCAGTAGCCTGCGCAAATGACTGTATGGCCATAGGCCTTGCAAAGACACTTATAGCAAGAGGAATCAGGGTTCCTGAGGATGTTGCAGTTATGGGCTATGACTGTAATGAAGAGGGTATGCATGCGCCTATCCCCATTACCAGCGCTCCGCTTCCTTTTGAGAGCTTTGGCAGATATTCGGCAGAAACCATGCTGAATCTCATGGAAGGGAAGGAAATACAGCCTTTTGAGGCGGATGTGGACATGTTCATCGGAAAGACCTGCGGCTGTGACGGCGACAGCATGAAGGCTGTCTATGAAGTAAGGTCTGAATGGGATACCGCTATTTCGGAGAATTCTTTCATGTCGGTATTCAGCGGCTTTAACGAAGATATGATGCTGCAGACTGCTTTCAGGGGACTGCTGACCACCATTTATTCATATGTATATCAGGTTGGTAATTATGATACATTTACCGTCTGCCTTAATGAAGGATGGATGATGCCAAGGACCACCTATACTGCAAGGGTGCTGCGGGCTATAGACTGCAACCGTACCGATGACAGTAAGGACAGTGTTGACCTGGATGATTATTTTGACAAATCGGTCATGCTGCCTGCACTTTTGGAAAAGTGCGACAAGCCACGCCTGTTTTATTTCCTTCCGCTGTTTTTTGAGGATGAGAGTCTTGGCTATGCGGCACTGGGCTTTGTGGACAGGTACTGTCCTTTTTCTGCCGGTGTCAGGGTGTGGATGAGATCTGTTATGTTCGGCCTGGAGGCTTTCAGGCGTTCCAGTGAGCTGGACAGCAGCAGAAGACTCGTTGAAATGGGAACCAACTATGATGCCCTTACAGGTCTTCCAAATTACAAAGGCATGCTCAATGACGTGGATTCCCTTATGGAAAAGATCCGTGAAGCAGGCGGCTATGTAGATGTTATCGCATATGATATCCGCGGTCTTGCGCAGTTTAATGATCTGAGGGGAAGGGATGCGGGCGACCGCGTGATCGTGGGCATATCTACGACACTCCAGTCTGTTTTTAATGGCTCTGACTGCTACAGCTGCTATACCGGAAGCGGAGAGTTCGTGGTGATGTATTTCTCTGCGCTTGAAAATGGTGAGACTTTTAAGCGTTATTGTGAAGAATTCAAGGAGGCAATGAAGGTATTCAATGCCGATCCTGATGTAATATCTCAGACGGAGTTATACCATGGGCATGAGAGTGGCCACCCTGAAAATGCTGCGGCACTGGAACGAATAGTCAATGTGGCCATAAGCAGGAAGAACGGCTTTAAGTTCGGATCCAGATCCAAGAAAGATTATTCCGTGCTTGATGAGGATGAAGTTAAGCTTGCCGGAAGGGTAATGGAAGTGCTGGATAATAATAAGTTCAATTATCATTTCCAGCCTATCATCAGCTCGGCAAATGGAGATATATATGCATATGAGGCACTTATGAGGCCGGATACGGAGCCTTATATCGCACCGCCTGTCGTGCTTAAGTATGCAGATTTCCTTGACAGGCTTTATGATGTGGAGAAGGCAACTTTCGTCAATGTCCTTAACCGTCTGGCAAAGGAACCGGTATTTATGGAAAATAACCGCAAGGTATTTATAAATTCCATTCCCGGCGAACATCTGAAGGGGGATGAGCTTGATTTTGTAGAGGCTTCCATAAGGAAATTTGCCGGCAATATTGTCATAGAGCTTACCGAACAGACGGAGCTTTCCGATGAGGAACTGGCAGAGGTTAAGGCTGTATATGCCAATATGGGCGCCGGAACGGCTGTTGATGATTACGGCACGGGCTATTCCAATGTGGTAAATCTTCTGAGATATATGCCTGATTATGTGAAGATAGACCGTTCACTTATAACAGACATCCAGAACAGCCCGCAGAAACAGCACTTTGTAAAGGATATAATCAGCTTTTCGCATGACAACGGCATACTTGCCCTGGCAGAGGGGGTTGAGACTCACGACGAGTTAAAGACCGTTATAAAGCTTGGAGCAGACCTTATACAGGGATATTATACAGCACGTCCTTCGGCAGCTCTTCTTGCTGATACACCTGATGATATCAGGCGTGAGATCGTTGAACTGAAGAAGAGTGCACTGTCATCTTCGGTGGGTGTGTATATTCCGGGAAGGGATGGACGAGTGCTTCTCTCCAAACTGGAAGAGGAAGGTACGGAGCGGATCTCTGTCAGCAGGAAGGAAATGACATTCATAGACTTTACTGTTGCGGGTGCACCGGGAATGAAGAGTCCTGTTACCATAGATGTGCTTAACGGTTACCACGGAACCATCACTCTTGAAAACTGCGGCCTGGGGTTTTCAGAGTCAGAAGCATATGGCATATCTATTGCGGAAGGCTGTTCGGTAACCATTGTCCTTACAGGCCATAACTATCTTAAGGGCGGAATATATGTGGCTAAGGGTGGCTCTCTTAATATTGAGGGTGATGGAACCATTGAAGTTCAGGGAAAATTTGACGACTGCTTTGGCATAGGTGCAGGTACAGACAGGGAATGCGGCTCCATAGTGATAGATACTGCAGGTGTTATATCGATCAAGTCGAAGAGCAGCGGCGGAGCGGCTATAGGAATAGGCGCAGGACTGGGAGCTGAAAAGCTTGAGATTAAGCATGGAAAATATGAAATGCAGATTAAGGGTGAAAGCGTGGTTGCTATCGGTGCCCTGTCCGCAGACGACCAGAAGATAAGCGTTTCCGGAAGCAATGTAAATGTCGAGCTGCAGGGCGAGAAACTCTGTGGTATAGGCTGCCTGTCCGGAAGGGCAGAAATGGATTTTACGGATACGCAGATCAGCTTTTCAGCATGTGGTGACGGTGTGCTCATGGGGTCAAAAGATTGTTCGTCTGTGCTTTCGGAAAAAGGATGCAGCATAGCACATACCGTTGAATGCGGCGATATCGTTGTATACGGTGTCGCAGGAAGGGACTAAAACTTCGTTACAGCATGGAATGCAGGGAGTACCATAAATACTTTAATTCTTTTATAAATAACGAACTGGACTACAAGGAGACAAAGACACTTCTGTCTCATGTCAGCCAGTGCAAGGACTGTGACGCAGACCTGCACAGCCAGTATATTATGATAAGCGGCCTTCGCAAGATAGATCTTAAGGAGGGGGATCCCCCTATACCTGAATATGAAGAACTTATAAAGCAGGAAACAAAGCGCTGCCGGCGGGAAGGCATCATACGCCGGGCTTTTGTTGAGCTGTCTATACTCGCACTGATCATTTCGGTCATTTTTATACTGAAGGGGATATTATGGATAAATTAGTACTTATTGATGGCCACAGTATTATTCACAGGGCTTTTTACGGTGTGCCTGATCTCACCAATTCCGAAGGCCTTCATACGAATGCCATATATGGTTTTCTGAATATAATGTTCCATATTCTGGATGAGGAAAAGCCTGATTATTTCATAGTTACATTTGATGAGCATGCTCCGACTTTCAGGCATGAGATGTTCAAGGAATATAAAGGGACGAGAAAACCGATGCCGGAGGAACTTAGGTCCCAGGTGCCGGTCATGAAGGAAATGCTTTCTGCCATGGGAGTACTTGTTGTCTCTAAACCGGGACTTGAGGCAGACGACCTGATGGGAACATTGGCAAAGGAAGGCGAGAGGCTTGGAATGGAGGTTGCTGTCATATCAGGCGACAGGGACCTGCTCCAGATTGCGTCAGAACACATCATGATAAGGATTCCCAAGACCAAAAAGGGCGGGACGGAGATAGAGAATTACAAGGCATCGGATGTTAAGGAACTGTATCAGCTTACTCCTGCGCAGTTTATAGAATTAAAGGCGCTGATGGGGGATACTGCAGACAATATTCCCGGTGTGCCCAAGGTCGGAGAAAAGACGGCAACAGAGCTTATGGTACAGTACGGTTCCATTGATGCTATCTATGAGCATATAGATGAGATAAAGAAGAATTCAATAAGGGAGAGCTTAAGGGAAAACAGGGAATTAGCAGACTTAAGTCTTAAGCTTGCGACCATCAAGACAGACTGTGAGCTGGATGTCCATCCTAATGATGCGCCGGTTCCTGAGTTTTATACAAAGGAAGCCTATGAGCTCTGCAGGAAGCTTGAGCTTAAGAGCTTCTATAAGAGATTTGATGATGCTGTTACCGGTGCCGTTACGGAGAGTAAAAAAGCAGAGATTGTAACTCTGGATAAAAGCGGTCTCGAAGGGCTGCTTGAAAGCGTGCAGGCCATTAAGGCAGAACTTGCTGTTTATTTCCGAAAACTCAATGGTGAAGAGTATTCTGTTTCATTTTCCTATGAGGATGAGAAAGCGTACTGTACTGACAGTTCAATGGTTTCGTATGAAGAACTGTGTGGCATTATGGGCAAGCATTATTCTACAGGATTGAATATTGTCACCTACGATATAAAAGCACTGTATCCGCTTGTATGCAGTGCCGACGGCTGTGTGGGCAAAAGTGCGGAAGAGATGTCAGCAAATGCGGATGATGTGATGCTCATGGCGTATCTCCTGGATCCTACAAAGGGAAGCTATAAACCTGAAGCTATGGCAGGCATATTCCTGTCTGAAACCAGAAAGGGCTTTGAGGAGCTTTTCATAAAGAAGGGATCAATCACTGTCAGTGCGGACGATGACAGCCTGAAGGATTATATGGGACAGACAGCCTGTGATATACGGGCATTGAATGGTGCACTTAAAAATAAGCTTGAATCCACAGGAATGTTTAAGCTTTACCGTGAAATGGAGATGCCCCTTTCTTTCGTTCTTTTCAGGATGGAGGCAGAGGGAATCGCTGCCTCGGCTGAAGCCCTGGCTGAATACAGTGCTGAGCTTGACAAGACAATAAAGGAACTTGAGAAAAAGATATATGAGGCGGCAGGCGAGGAATTCAACATTAATTCACCTAAACAGCTGGGCGTGATACTGTTTGAAAAAATGGGCATCCGGGGAGGCAAGAAAACAAAGACCGGGTATTCCACGGCTGCGGATGTTCTGGAAAAGCTGGCAGCAGAGCATCCTTTTGTAAACGACATACTTGAGTACAGGACTTATGCAAAACTAAAATCTACATATGCGGACGGCCTTGCAGGATATATAGCAGGGGACGGAAGGATACATACGAACTTTAACCAGACTGTGACCGCTACCGGAAGGCTTTCATCCACAGAGCCTAACCTGCAGAACATCCCCATGCGATATGAGCTGGGACGCAGGATCAGAAAGGTATTCCTGCCGAAGGAAGGATATATTTTTGCGGATGCGGATTATTCTCAGATAGAATTAAGGATACTTGCATCCATGTCAGGGGATGAAGAACTTATCGCGGCATACCGTTCTGAAGAAGATATTCATAGGATAACGGCTTCAAAGGTTTTCCATGTGCCTTTTGATGAGGTTACGGATCTGCAGAGAAGGAATGCCAAGGCTGTAAATTTCGGCATTGTCTACGGCATATCATCCTTTGGCCTTAGCCAGGATCTGTCCATCAGCAAGGATGAGGCTAAAACATATATTGAAGAATATTTTGCCACATATCCCGGTGTGAAGGCTTTCCTTGATAATGCAAAGGAAAGTGCGAAGAAAGACGGATATTCGGTAACGATGTTTGGAAGGCGCAGGCCTATCCCAGAACTTAAATCCTCCAATTTCATGCAGAGGCAGTTCGGGGAAAGAGTGGCTATGAATGCGCCTGTGCAGGGGACCGCTGCGGATATAATAAAGATCGCAATGATAAAGGTCTATAACCGGCTGGAGCGGGAAGGACTGAAATCAAGGCTTTTGCTGCAGATTCACGATGAGCTTCTGGTGGAAACCGCAGAGGATGAGAAGGATGCTGTGCTTAACATCCTGAAGGAAGAAATGGAAGGCGCTGCGGACCTTCCTGTGATGCTGACGGCGGAGGCACATACCGGAAAGGACTGGTACGAGGCAAAGTAATGCGGTCTATAGGCGTGACAGGGGGCGTAGGCTCCGGAAAATCAGTGATACTGGAATATCTGCGAGATCACTATGGCGCCAGGCTTATAGTTGCGGATGAAGTGGCCCGTCAGCTTGAAGAACCGGGTGAGGCTTGTTATAATGAACTGTTGGAGTTGTTGGGCAGGGAAGTGCTTGGAATAGACGGGCATTTCGATAATAAAAAATTTGCGTCGGCTATTTTTTCTGATGAGAAGAAGCTGGCTGCAGTGAATGCCATAGTCCATCCGGAGGTAAAAAAATACATACTTTCGGAAATGGAAAAGGAAGAAAAAAACGGCTGCAGGTATTTTGTTGTAGAGGCGGCGCTTCTTATAGAAGAGCATTACGATGAAGTACTTGATGAACTCTGGTATATATATGTGCCGGAAAAAATAAGACGAAGTAGGCTGAAAGCAAGCCGCAGCTATAGTGACGAGAAAATAGACAGTATTTTCGCTGCACAGCTGTCTGAACAGGAATTCAGGGAGCACTGCAGATATGTGATAGATAACGGTAATGATCTGTCAGAAACCTACAGGCAGATCGATGAACTGATAGGTCAGTAATAAGATATGGCCGTAAAAGTGATAGATGTTTGAGTAACCGGCAGTTAATGATGGCGAAAGACAGGCGGGGTAACATGGCTAAGAAAACAGAACAGACAAAACATACAAAACATACAATAGAGACAAAGCAGGCAAGAAGCGTGAAGAAGACGGAAACGGCGAAGGACCAGGGAACGGATAAAACCGGCAAAAGTGCATCAAAAAGCGTAGATGTGGACAAGCTGGTATTTGGTCTGGACATAGGCACCAGGAGCATAGTCGGTACGGTAGGCTACCGTGAGGGCAATAATTTCCATGTGCTGGGACAGGAGTCGAAGGAACATGAGACACGTGCCATGCTCGATGGTCAGATCCACGATATAGGTGCTGTCAGTAATTCAATAGTGTATGTAAAGCATAAGCTTGAAGAAAAGCTGGACATAACTCTTTCGAATGTCTGCATCGCTGCAGCCGGAAGAGTACTGAAGACGGAAGTGGTATCCGTAAAACTGGAACTGGATGAGGAGAAGACCATCAGCGCCGAGGATGTGGCAAGGCTTACGGCTATGGGCGTGGAGCAGGCCTATGAGCGTTTTATCAAGGAAAATGATACGGGGCTTAAGTTTTTCTGCGTCGGTTCATCAGTAATAAAGTACTATTTAAACGGTTACCAGATAGGTAATCTTGAAAATCATAAAGCCCATGCTATAGGCTGTGACATGATAGCTACCTTCCTTCCGGAGGATGTTGTGGACGGACTTTACAAGGCTGTGGAGATGTCGGGGCTCAGGGTTATCAACATGACGCTGGAGCCTATTGCAGCCATCAGCGTTGCCATTCCAGAGAACTACAGGATGCTTAATATCGGGCTTGTGGATGTGGGCGCGGGAACCAGCGATATCTGCATAACCAAGGACGGCTGCGTGGTGGCCTACGGCATGATACCTGTTGCCGGCGATAAGCTCACGGAGATAATAGCACAGAACTACCTTGTTGATTTCAATACTGCAGAGACCATCAAGTGCGGTATTACCGATTCGGAGACAGTTGAGTATAAGGATATCATGGGACTGCCGCAGAAGGTGGGCAGGGATGAAGTCCTTAAGCTTCTGGATCCCCAGATAGAGGAAATGGCAGAACTTGTGGCTGAAAAGTTCAAGGAACTTAACGGCGGAAAGCCTGTCAGTGCTGTCTTTGTAGTCGGCGGAGGCGGGACGGTGGAAGGCTATACAAAGAAGCTGTCAGAACATCTTGGCATTATGGCTGAGCGTGTGGCAGTAAGGGGCGAAGAAGTAATGGGACACATCATTTACACGGATGATGTGAAGAAGGATTCAAGGCTTGTTACCCCTGTGGGTATCTGCCTTAATTATTACGACCAGAGCAGCAATTTCATATATGTGACATTCAATGATCAGCATATAAAGCTCTATGACGGCGGAAACCTTGCTGTAGTTGATGCGGCTATGCATGCGGATTTTCCAAATGACGGACTTTTCCCCAAGAGGGGTGAAGCAATAAATTACCGCATAAACGGAAAGCAGGCAATGAAGCGAGGGCTTCCCGGCGACCCTGCGGTCATAACCGTTAACGGTGAAGAAGCTGACATGCATACACCCATAAGGGCTAATGATGTGATAAGGGTTAAGGAATCGACAGTAGGAGCAAAAGCAAAAGTCACACTTTCCGAGCTGCCTGAATTTAAGTCCATGATCACCGTCTATACAAACCAGAGCAAGATACTCCTTCCTAAATTTGCGGAGGTAAACGGTGAGATAAAGACAGGCTTCTATGAGATAGAAGACGGCGACGATATAGTGATGAGGAACTATTACACCCTGAAGGAAGTACGAGAATTCATGGATGTAATACTGGATGAGTCAATGGCAGTGCTTGTGAATAACGAGCCTGCGGACGATGATACAAAGGTCTTTGAGAACTTTAACATCAAGTGGGGCATCAAGGAGCAGATACTTAAGGATTACGAAGAGATTAAGGCAAAGAATGCCGCTGCTCAGGAAGAGGCAGAGAGGAATGCGGCAAGCAAGGCTGCGGATGCGGCAGAAGCTGAGGTTTCAGACAGTGTATCCGGGGAAGAGCAGGAAGATGATCTCGATTCTGAAAAGACTGAAAGTGATGCATCGGCTGACAGTTTCGATAACCTTCCGGATGATGACGGCGAGGTAGAGATAAAGCGGCCTGTCAGGGAAGAGCCTGAGAAAAAGGAAGAAGAGGCACCGGTCATTCCAAGGACTATAATAGTCAATGTAAACGGGGATGATGTGAAGCTTGAAGGCAAGGATTCATATGTGTTTGTTGATGTTTTCGACAGGATAAATTTTGACCTTAAGAATGTGCAGGGCAGCAGGGTGGTGACTGAGCTGAACGGCAGGCCTGCAATGTATATGGAGCAATTGAATTCCGGTGACCGTCTGGTCATAAAGTGGGAGAACTAAAATGAGAATGAAGAGTATTGCCAGCGGAAGCAGTGGCAATTCGATCTATGTAGGTACGGATGATACGCACATCCTGGTAGATGTGGGAATCAGCAGAAAGAAAATAGAAAACGGTTTAAGTGAGCTGGATCTTTGTGGTGATGACCTGAAGGCCATACTTATAACCCATGAGCACAGCGATCATGTATCGGGGCTTGGAGTTTTCCTAAGGAAATACTGTGTTCCGGTATATGCAACACAGGGGACTGTAGATGCCATCAACCGGATGTCCAATCTGGGAGAGTTTGACAGAAGCCTGTTGCATGTTATAGGAAACGATGAAAGTTTCAATATAGATGACATAGAGGTAAGCTCCATAAGCATTTCCCATGATGCGGCGGATCCTGTGGCTTATCATTTTTCAAGCGGGGACATCCAGACGGCCATCCTTACGGACCTGGGCACCTATGATGACAGGATCGTAGAAAGAATGCAGGGACTCTCTGCAATCTACCTTGAAGCAAACCATGATATAAGGATGCTTGAGACGGGAAGGTATTCTTATCCGCTGAAGCAGAGGATACTGGGAAAGCGCGGACATTTATCAAATGAGTCATCCGGAAGGCTTTTGTCAGAACTTCTGAATAACGATATGCAGCATGTTTTCCTAAGTCATCTGAGCAGGGAAAACAACCTGCCGGAGCTCGCCTATGAGGCTGTAAGGCTGGAGATAGAACTGGCAGACAATGAGTACAGGGGTGATGATTTCCCTATAGATATCGCAAGACGGGATATGCCGGGGATGACACTGGAACTGTGACCGGTTTATTATAGGGGGGCAAAAAAC
>JAGBLN010000044.1 GCA_017635395.1 Lachnospiraceae bacterium | reverse complement strand
CCTTGATAGCTGCTTCCAGTACACCCGTATGACCAACCATATCAGGATTTGCAAAATTGATGACTATCACATCAAAATCTCCCGATGTGATGGCAGCATCAAGCTTCTCACTTACTTCAGGTGCGCTCATCTCAGGCTGCAGGTCATACGTAGCAACTGCAGGAGAAGGCACCAGTGTCCTGGTCTCACCCTCATTGGGCTCCTCGATTCCTCCGTTAAAGAAGAATGTTACATGCGCATATTTTTCAGTCTCTGCAATACGGAGCTGCTTCAAGCCATTCTTTGCAAGATACTCACCGAAAGTATTGACGATCTCCTCTTTCTTGAAAGCAACATACTTGTTGGGAATAGTCTCGTCATAGTCCTTGAAGCATACGTAGGTAAGCGGCATATATCCGTTTGCCCTCTTAAGATACTTTATGCACTTTGTATCGGAAGCCTCACCGGGCTGAGCTGCAATATCCTCATCAGTAAAACAGAACGCCTTGGTGATCTCTCTTGCACGGTCAGGGCGGAAATTGAAGAAGATCACGGAATCATCAGGCTTTACAACGCTTAAGGGCTTGCCGCTCTCGTCAGTAATAACTGTAGGAATAACAAATTCGTCTGTTATATCCTTATCGTAAGACGCCTGCATTGCAGCCACAGGATCGGTAGCTTTTTCGCCCTCTCCAAGTACAAGTGAATCATAAGCAAGCTGGATACGGTCCCAGTTGTTATCCCTGTCCATTGCATAGTAACGTCCGGAAAGTGAAGCTACTTTACCAACACCGATTTCCTTAGTTTTATCTACAAGCGCCTGCAGATAATCTTTTCCTGATGCAGGGGGCGTATCACGGCCGTCAAAGAAGGGATGAATGAAAACTCTCTCGAAATTTTCCTTCTTGCAGAGCTCAAGCAGTGCATAAAGATGTGTATTATGTGAGTGAACCCCGCCATCAGATAAAAGTCCCCAGATATGAAGATCGGAATTCTTTTCCTTACAGTTATTTATTGCGCGAAGAAGGTCTTCATTCTTGAAGAAAACGCCATCCTCGATGTACTTTGTGATAAGCGTAAGATCCTGGTATATGATCCTTCCGGATCCGATATTCATATGTCCTACCTCGGAATTTCCCATCTGTCCGTCAGGAAGTCCTACTGCCAGTCCGGAAGCATATCCTTTCTGAAAAGGACACTCCGCCATGAGCTTGTCGATAACAGGCGTTTTTGCCATATATACCGCATTAGCCTCATGCTCATCGGAAAGTCCGAAGCCGTCAAGTACCATTAAAACTACAGGTCTCTGTTTCATTTTGTTTCCTTTCTTCCCTGTATCCAGGGCTTGTGATGTTATATGATCATTTACTTAAATTAACAATATTCACGCACCGCCCAATGCCTACTGTCTGTTTACAAACCTTTTAAGATTTTCATCGTAAACAAAGCCCGCAGCTGACAGCACTTCCTCTATCCGGTGACGGTCGCAGCATTCCGCCGCACACAGTTCATCAAGATCCGGGTACTTATCCCGCAGGTTCATATTTATATAGCTGAGCAGCATATTCGGATCCTTTGGCAAAGCCATAAAGATACCTCCTTTTACGGTGTATTAAACTAACCATCGTCTCAATTCACCCGAATCATTTTATCACAAAAGCCTTTTTTTTCCAAATAAAAATGGCGCCTGCCTTTCTTCAAAGGTAAACGCCATTTCATAAAATCTTCCCTGAAACTATGTCAGTATATTATCAGAACTTTCCTGCTTTTGCAGCCTCTTCGATGGAAACTGCGGTAGAAACAGTCATACCAACCATGGGGTTGTTACCTGCACCGATCAGACCCATCATCTCAACGTGTGCAGGAACCGAAGAAGAACCTGCGAACTGAGCATCTGAATGCATACGTCCCATAGTATCTGTCATACCGTAAGAAGCAGGACCTGCAGCCATGTTATCGGGATGCAGTGTACGTCCTGTGCCGCCGCCGGAAGCAACTGAGAAATACTTCTTGCCTGCCTCAAGACGCTCCTTCTTATAAGTACCTGCAACGGGATGCTGGAAACGTGTAGGATTGGTTGAGTTACCGGTGATGGAAACATCAACATTCTCTTTCCACATGATAGCAACACCTTCGCAAACATCATTAGCGCCATAGCAGTTAACTTTTGCACGAGGTGACTCAGGATCCTTGGAATAGCACTTTCTGAAAACTTCCTTTACAGTATTGGTATAAGGATCATACTCAGTCTCGATATAGGTAAAGCCGTTGATACGGGAAATGATCTGAGCAGCGTCCTTGCCGAGTCCGTTAAGGATAACGCGGAGCGGCTTCTGACGAACCTTGTTAGCCTTCTCTGCGATACCGATAGCACCCTCAGCGGCTGCGAATGACTCGTGGCCTGCCAGGAATGCGAAGCACTCTGTATCTTCCTCAAGAAGCATCTTGCCCAGGTTACCATGACCAAGACCAACCTTACGTGTATCTGCAACAGATCCGGGGATACAGAAAGCCTGAAGACCTTCACCGATAGCAGCTGCAGCATCAGCAGCCTTGCGGCAGCCTTTCTTAATAGCTATAGCAGCACCTACAGTATAAGCCCACTTTGCATTCTCGAAGCAGATAGGCTGGATACCCTCGATAAGGTGATAAACATCCAAACCTGCATCCTTTGTAATCTGCTCAGCTTCATCAATAGAGCTGATCCCGTACTCATTAAGCTTAGCAAGGATCTGCTTTTCTCTTCTCTCATATGATTCAAATTTTGCCATTGTGTATTATCCTCCTTAATCACTCTTTACGAGGGTCGATAAGTCTGACCGCATCTGCCACACGTCCATACTGTCCGGAAGCCTTCTCGACTGCCTTGACAACATCTTCACCGGCCTTGATGAAATCCATCATCTTACCGAAGTTGATATATTTGTAACCGATGATCTCGTCATCCTCGTCCAGAGCCAGATGTGTGATATAACCATCTGTAAGTTCCAGATATCTGGGTCCCTTCTCAAGAGTACCGTAAGTAGTACCTACCATTGAACGGGCACCCTTACCAAGATCCTCAAGACCGGCACCGATCTGAAGTCCATCCTCAGAGAATGCACTCTGGGTACGACCATAAACGATCTGAAGGAAAAGTTCTCTCATAGCAGTATTGATGGCATCACATACAAGGTCTGTATTAAGAGCCTCAAGTACTGTAAGACCGGGAAGGATCTCACTTGCCATAGCTGCAGAATGTGTCATGCCTGAGCAGCCGATAGTCTCAACCAGAGCCTCCTGGATGATGCCGTCCTTAACATTTAAGGAAAGCTTGCAGCAGCCCTGCTGAGGAGCACACCAGCCGATACCATGAGTATAGCCGGAGATATCCTCTACCTTCTTGGCCTTAACCCATTTTGCCTCTTCCGGTATGGGAGCTGCACCGTGGTGAACGCCCTGGTGAACCGGACACATTGCCTTTACTTCTGTTGAATAAATCATATATTGGACCTCCTTATTAGATTTAAAATGATTTATCAATGAACAACAAATCACGCTTTGAACACAAAGCATCTGAATACATATTATACAGATTAAAGGGGTATTTGTACATAATGAAAATACGATAATGAAAGAGTAGATAATAGAATACGATACCCGGATTGCTACGTTGCTCCGCAACTCCCGCAATCCGGCGAACATTCGCAATCCGCGGTATAGCACCCGTATGGGTGCGTCTCGCTTCTTGCTCATGTTCGTTCGGAATCCAAATTCCAACAGCTGCTCATGCAAGCATGGCAGCTGTCTGAATTTTGAAACCTAGTATCGTAACAAGTAAAAATGACAGGCCTTAAAGGTTCTGTCATTTTCAGAGAAGGTATTTCTTTCTTATGGGGTTATAGCAAAAACTATAAATGTATTGGGGGTTACATTCAGTATAATACCAAAGCAAGTATCATCAGGCTATTCCAAAATTGAACAAATTTTAGTAAATTTAGCAAAAGTTTTTGTGCAACTTTGCATTAATTGTCAAAAAGGGCCTCAAATTCCTCTCTGTTGATGCGTTCTTTCTCTATCAGGAGCTCTGCACCAGCATGCAACACATCCATATGCTCCTCAATGACCTTCTTGGCCTCTGCATAGCACTTATCTATTATCATCTTTACCTGAGCGTCAATCTCGGCAGCCTTAGAATCACTAAAGCTCTTTGTATGGGCAAGGTCACGTCCGATAAATACTTCGTCTTCATCGCCTTCTTCGTAGTTGATCATGCCAAGTTCAGACATACCGTACCTGACAACCATGTTCCTTGCCGCCTTTGTAGCCTTCTTAATGTCATTGGAAGCACCGGTGGTCACATCACCGAAGACAAGCTCCTCTGCTATCCGGCCGCCTAAGGTAACCATTATATCCTGCTCTATCTCAGCCTTGGTTGAAAACATGTCGTCCCTGTCAGGCAGAGGCATAGTATATCCCGCTGCACCGGCACCTGTAGGAATAATGGAAACCGTATATACAGGCCCCACCAAAGGCAATACATGGAAAAGAATGGCATGTCCTGTCTCGTGATAAGCAGTGATCTTCTTTTCCTTGTCAGATACAAGACGGCTCTTGCGCTCCGTTCCGATTCCTACTTTTATGAAAGACTTCTTTATGTCTTCATCCGTAATGAATTCCCTCTTATCCTTTGCCGCGCGGATAGCAGCCTCATTAAGAAGGTTTTCAAGATCGGCGCCTGTAAATCCAGCCGTGGTCCTTGCGATTTCCTCATAGCTCACATCTGATCCCAGAGGCTTATTGGCACCATGCACTCTGAGAATATCTTCACGGCCCCTTACATCAGGCGGCGATACGGTGATCTTTCTGTCAAAACGTCCCGGACGCATTATCGCAGGATCAAGTATATCCACACGGTTGGTTGCCGCCAGAACGATTATGCCCTCGTTAACTCCGAAACCGTCCATTTCTACTAACATCTGGTTAAGGGTCTGCTCACGTTCATCATGGCCGCCGCCCATACCGGTACCACGTCGTCTTGCTACAGCGTCTATCTCGTCTATGAATATTATGCTGGGAGCGTTCTTTTTAGCCTCGCCAAAAAGATCCCTTACACGGGAAGCACCCACGCCTACGAACATTTCCACGAAGTCAGAACCTGATATGGAGAAAAAGGGCACCTGCGCCTCACCGGCTATGGCTTTAGCTAACAGCGTTTTACCTGTACCGGGACGTCCCTCTAAAAGTATGCCCTTAGGTATACGGGCTCCTAACTTGTTGTATTTTTCAGGATCCCGCAGGAAATCCACGATCTCATCCAGGTCTTCCTTTTCTTCCATAAGGCCTGCAACATCCTTGAAGGTGATCTTGCAGTCCGTAATAAGCTGTGCACGGCTCTTCCCGAAATTCATCATCCTTGCACCGGTTCCGCCGCCTGATGCAGCACCGTTCATCATCGCATAGATAAACACTATGGCAACAACAACTATAAGTGCAGGAAGCACATACTTAACAAACCAGCTTTCCTTCGGAACATCCTTTACAAGATAGGGGATGTCATTTTTTTCAGCGTATTTCTCGACATCATTTACATCTGACACGTTAAAACGGTTGCTTGTATGGTCCTTGAATGCCACTGTCACAACGCCGGTGGGAACTTCCCTGTTCTGCGTAATGGTAAGCGAAACTACATCTCCGTCCTTCACAGCGCCTTTGAACTCATCAACTGTATACACGGACTGGGGCTTTGCGCTGGTACTTATCCAAAGTGCCGCCCCCAGCAGCAGAAGCACAAATATAAAATAAATAATTAAACCTGACTTATTCTTCAATTTTCTATCACTCCTATGTATGGAAGATTCCTGTAATGCTGGGCATAATCAAGGCCATAGCCCACTATGAACTTATCCGGCACTTCGAAACCGGTATAATCTACTTTTACTTCATGGAGCCTGCGTTCAGGCTTGTCCATAAGCGTACAGAGCGCAAGGCTTGCAGGCCTCCTCTGGGCAAGCATTTCCATCAGATAGCTCAGGGTAGTACCTGTATCGATTATGTCCTCTACCACAAGCACGTCCTTACCCTCTATGGTCTCGTCAAGATCCTTGATTATCTTGACTACTCCGCTGGATACCTTTGAACTGCCGTAGCTTGATACAGACATGAAATCCACGGATACGGGAACCGTTATCCTTTTTGCCAGCTCACAGGTAAAGAACACGCCGCCCTTTAAAATGCTGATGAGATGGATCTCCCTGCCCTCATAGGCCTTGCTGATCTCCTCGCCCATCTCTCTTATCCGCTTCTCTATCTCTTCTTCCGTTATTAAAACGGTGATTTCATCTTTTACCATACAATTACCTCCGACTAAAACCAATCCACAAAAAAACCTTCTCAATTAACAAGACCGTCCCCGCCTCAAACTGTCGAAGCAGAACCGTGAGTTTTTATTCTATCATAATTACGGAACCTCTGCCATCCTGACAAAGATTTTACTGATGTTTTTTAGCTATGGGCTTGTTTCTCCCTATGAATTTACCAGGCTGCAGGTACATTACCACATATCCGTCACTGCGTTCTGCCGTAATGTAGTAGGGAAGGTCCAGACGCTTTCCCCTGCCCTTGGAAAAGAGTCCCTTTAGCGCCTTCACATGAACGGCAGAAATATCCCTGGCCCTTCCGCAGACTCGCTCCATACACTTAAGCAGCAGCCGTTCCTGCATGTACTCATGCAGGGATAAGAACCTGTTTTTATCCACATACAATGTGCATGAGGCCATTCCTTCATCCGCCGCATCCGGAAATGATGCAGTTTCCCCTTCCGGTACAGCATCTGCATTTTCTTCCCTCACGCATTCCGCATACGCTTCACTTAGCGCATCCTCAATAAAGTCCTCTGCCTTCATTATCTGGTCGGCAGTCTCATTCATATGAAGGACTGCCTGCTCATTAACCGAATCTTCAGCTTTTGGAAGAATATGGTGCCTGATGCGGTTCCGGGTATAGCCGTCTTCCTCATTTGTTTTGTCAATGCAGTAGGATACTCCGCATTCATCAAGATAGCTTTCCGTATCCTCCCTGCTTAAGCAGAGCAGTGGCCTTATGATATTTCCCCTGCGGACAGGAATGCCGGCCAGGCCTTTCAGCCCGCTTCCCCTCCACATATTTATGAGCATGGTCTCAGCCCTGTCATTCATCGTATGGGCAACGGCTATAAGCACATTCCCTGAGCCGGACTTTTCAGCCTCTTTTTCGAATGCCTCATACCTAAGCATCCTTCCCGCCTCCTCACAGGACACTCCGTCGCTCTCCATCCGTTCCTCTACATTTACATCATAAACCGACAGCAGCACACCAAGGCTTTCACAGCACTCTTTTACATGTTCTGCATCCTTATCCGCCTCATCACGCAGATGGTGGTTAACATGCACTGCCCTTATTTCTATGCTCTTGCCGGATTTCATAATGTCACACAGCACATATAAAAGGCACAGGGAATCTGCGCCGCCGGAAACCGCCACCAGCACGGTGCTTCCGTCTGCTATTAGTCCGTTTTCCTCAATATAACTATTTACTTTTAATCTTATGTCCCGTCCGTCCATATCTTCCCCGCGCTATAATATCAAAACAGCCATGCGGCTAAGCCGTATGACTGCTGCATTTTACACTATGAATAGAATTAACCGTCAAGTCCTGTAGCTTACTCTTCCCCGCAGACAAAGAGAATCTCTCCGTCATACAGAAGACCATAAGTCTCCCTTGCCTGTTCCTCTATGAATTCCTTGGTATGGGTATATACTTTCTGTTCGTCAAGCTGTGCAGTGCGAACCTTTTCAGCATCTGTTGCAAGCTTAATGTCATCAAGCTTTGCATCCAGTTCAGCCTTCTGCATCCTAAGTGAAGAGATGACCATGAAGAAAATGCCAAGGAACAGTGCAATCCCCACTAAAAGAATATAATTGATGAACTTCGATCCTGTATTTTTTTCCTTAAGGAACAGGGCCTTGCTCTTCTTTTTTTTCTTTCCTGACGCCTTACTGAAACCCACTACGCTTGATCACCTTTAACTAAATAACTAATCTCTTATGTCAGATGTAACAATTTTTTCCTCAAAAAAAAGCAAAAAACGCAACATCATATACAGTGTCATAATATTATTGAAAAGCCGTAAAGTCAAGGTTTTTCGGGCTTTTTAAGGACTTTTTGCATAAAATAGTGGTCTTAACTTATGTAAACCACTATATCTTGTGGTCAGATGTATTCAAACATCTCCGCCGCCTCTTCTTTCCTTACGGCATCCGTAACGGAAAGGACCCTGACCTTTGTCTCTTTATTTCCGAATGAAATGGTTATCTCGTCACCGGGCTTAACCTCGGCTGACGCCCTTGCCACCTTGTCACCGATCTTTACCCTGCCCGCATCACAGGCCTCATTAGCTACCGTGCGTCTTTTTATCAGCCTTGATACTTTTAAATATTTATCCAGTCTCATGTTTTTCTCCCCTTTTAACCAGGCGGCTATGTCCTCCTGCCCGGCCCGTCGATTAAAAACTACGGAGCCCCCGAACATTTAAGTCCGAACGCTCCGCAATCTTAATTACATCATTTAATCTGATGCGGTTCCAAAACTCAAAGCAGAACCGCCAGGATTCTTAGCTTATAGCATCCTTGAAAGCCTTGCCGGGATGGAACTTAGGCGACTTGGATGCTGCGATCTTCATTGTCTCGCCTGTACGGGGATTGCGTCCTGTACGGGCAGCCCTCTCGGATACCTCAAATGTGCCGAAGCCAACGAGCTGAACTTTCTCGCCCTTCTTAAGCTCTGCGGCAACTGTCTCTGTGAATGCATTTATAACTACCTCAGCGTCCTTCTTTGTAAGACCTGACTTCTCAGCTATAGCAGCAACTAATTCTGTTTTGTTCATTGCAAAACTCCTCCTACGTATATTTTCTAACAGTACTTTTATAGTGGTTTTGTTAATATTTGTCAATAGTTTTCGGGGTTCAGCCTAGTTCCAGGCTGATTCCAGATAAGATAAAACCTGTTTCAGATCCCCCAGGATAACCTCGGCTAATGCCTCCATCTCTTCATTCGGCGGCATCTGGTCCGGAACCATTACCGCATGCATCCCCGCATTATGAGCCGCCCTTATGCCGTTATAGGAATCCTCTATCACAAAGCATTCCTTAGGCTCACATTTCATAAGCTCCGCACAAGTAAGGAATATGTCCGGCGCAGGCTTTCCGTTCTTTACATTGTCGCCGCCAAGTATCACGTCAAAATATTCTGTGAGCCCTACTTCATCCATTTCCCTGCGGACGATCTTTTCCTTGGTGGACGATGCAAGCCCCACTATAGCCCCGCCATTCTTAAGCGCTGAAAGAACCTCATCCACATACGCCTTCTTCGGAAGCCCGTTTTCAGAAACGTCTTCTGCAAAATATTTTCTGACAATAGCTATACTGTCCTCAAAGCTTATGACATCACCTATAGTTTCCGTCACACGCCTGATTGTATACTCTTCCTTCGTGCCGGTGCAGTCCAGGACCATACGTCGTATCATTTCCCTGTCAAATCCGTATTCCACGGCAAAACGGTCCCAGGCACCGTTATATACTCGCTCAGTGTCCAGTATCACACCGTCCATATCGAATATGACAGCCTTAACTCCCATCATCAGACCTCAAACAGCAGGTCGCCGTAGGTCGGGAAGGGCCAGACGCTCTTATCAACCAAGGTCTCAAGCCTGTCTGCAGGCACACGCAGGTTCTCCATGTCTGACATAATATTGTCCTTGTAGAAAAACGCCTTTTCCTTTGCTGCCTTCATGCTGTTTGCTGTTTCAAGATCCTTTTCCAGCTTTTCAACCATGTTCTGCGTTTCGCACAGAAGGGCTGTAATATCGCCTAAAAGTGCCTTATGCACATCAGCTTTTCCTCCGGCCTTTTCTACTAAAAGAGCTTTATCAGCTATCTCTCCCGTGTATTTCATGACAGCTGGAACAATCTGCTTCTTCGCCATATCAACCATGGTACGGGCCTCTATGCATACGGTCTTTGAGTACTTGTCATAAAGAACCTCCGCCCTTGATTCCAGCTCTGCCTTGGTGAAAATCTTAAATTTTTCATACATTTTCACAGATTCCTTGCTAAGCAGGCTGTCAACTGCATCCACCATTGTCTCTAAGTTAGGCAGTCCCCTGCGCTCTGCTTCCTTTACCCAGCTCTGTGAATAGCCGTTTCCGTTAAAAATAACCCTTCTATGCTCCGTAAGGTACTCTTTTATCAGGTCATGCACAGCCATGTCAAAATCATCAGCCTTCTCCAGCCTGTCAGCCGCCTCGCAGAAAGCCTCAGCCACAATGGCATTTATTGTTGTATTAGGCTCTGCAGCCGAGTCGCTGGAACCTAACATTCTGAACTCAAACTTATTCCCGGTGAATGCAAAAGGCGATGTACGGTTGCGGTCTGTGGCATCTTTTTCCAGGTCAGGCAGGGTGGAAACGCCGGTACGGAGCTTGCCTCCGCGCTTTGATTTTCTTGCCTCGCCGGTTGATACCAGCTGCTCCACCACATCATCCAGCTGATCACCTAAGAATACAGATATTATGGCAGGGGGCGCCTCTGCAGCACCAAGCCTATGGTCATTTCCCACATCAGATGCAGACTGTCTTAAAAGACACGCATGAACATCTATTGCCTTGATCATGCAGGCAAGAACAAGCAGGAACTGAATATTCTCATTCGGGGTCTGTCCCGGATCCAGAAGGTTCATTCCGGTGTCAGTTACCAAGGACCAGTTATCGTGTTTGCCAGAACCGTTCACTCCGGCAAAAGGCTTTTCGTGAAGGAGACATGCAAGACCGTGACGCTCCGCCACCTTTTTCATAGTCTCCATCACAAGCTGGTTATGGTCTATGGCGATATTTCCGTTCTCAAAAATAGGAGCAAGCTCATGCTGGGCAGGAGCTGCCTCATTGTGCTGAGTCTTAGCGGTAACGCCAAGCTTCCACAGTTCCACATTAAGGTCCTTCATAAAAGATCCGACTCTTTCAGGGATGGCGCCGAAATAATGATCATCCAGCTCCTGGCCCTTGGGCGCTGCCGCGCCGTAAAGTGTGCGTCCGGTAAGTATCAGGTCTTCCCTTTCAAGATATTTTTTCCGGTCTACAAGGAAATATTCCTGTTCAAGACCGACTGAACATGTAACCTTCTTTACATCATCATGCCCGAAAAGCCTTGCGATCCTTACAGCCTGCTCAGAAAGCGCCTGTTCTGACCTGAGCAGCGGAGTCTTTTTATCCAGAGCCTCTCCTGTATATGAACAGAATGCAGTCGGAATGCAAAGGATCTTGCCGGTAGCATCTTCCTTTATGAAGGCAGGTGAAGTAATATCCCATGCAGTATAGCCCCTCGCTTCAAAAGTAGCCCTAAGTCCGCCTGACGGGAAAGATGACGCATCCGGCTCGCCCTTAATGAGCTCTTTGCCTGAGAACTCCAGCAGCACACGTCCTTCCTCATCCGGAACGGTAATAAAAGCATCATGCTTTTCTGCAGTTATGCCGGTAAGCGGCTGGAACCAGTGAGTGAAATGTGTTGCCCCCTTTTCCACAGCCCAGTCCTTCATGGCCTTTGCCACCACATCAGCTGATGTCTTTGAGAGCTCACCGCCCTCGTTCATTACCTTCTCCACATCCTTGTAGACATTCTTAGGAAGATATTCTTTCATCTTCCTGATGGTAAAAACATTCTCGCCAAAAAGGCCTTCAATGTCTATCCTGTCGCTCATTTTTCCCCTTTCCACCGCTCTTGGCAGCTCCGTATAATACTACCGCATCATACGGCTCTTTATTTCATCCGTAGTAATTATGCCTTCCTGTCCGGAAATCAGTATGTTCATTATGCCTCCGGAGAGCATGAAGGCCTCTTCCCTTGTCCTTTCCTCTGAAAAAACTATTTCCTTTCCTGCCATAGTATTGATTACCACACGATACAGACTGCCTTCATAATTACCTGCAGCCACTATCTGTATACTATCTACGCAGTCCCCATTCACTATATTTCCGTCTGTTGATGCAAGAAATCTCATTTTGCCCCTTTCTTCCGCATTTATGCGGCCTTAACCATAACCCCTGCCATTGTTTAATTTTTATTTGATTAAGTTATGTTAACTTTCGTTTTAATTTTAACTCTTTCTCATCCTTATCAGCTCGCCGTTCTCCGGCATCTCGCTTTCTTTAAGCGCTGTGCCGTCCGTCTTTTCCATACCGAACCAAACAGCCATCTCCGGGTGCGGGCATGAATCAATAGGATTCATTTCACCGTCAAACATGGAAACGCACTTTACATGTATGTCCCTTCCGTCCTTTTTCATCACTTCCAGCTCGTCACCCACGGAGAATTTATTCTTCTGGGTTAGCCTGTATATTCTGCTGCCGTCAGCCGCCTCGATGCCCTCGGCCACCTTGCCAAGGTATACGCATTCATTGATGTATGTATTGCTGTCATAAATCTGGCTGTTTTCGTCAGTACGACCGAAATAAAAGCCGGTAGTAAACTGTCTGTAAGTACAGCTGGCGATTTCTTTTTTGTACCAGTCCATATTTGAGAGGTATTCTTCCCTGCTCTCAAGACACTGGTCGATAGCACGACGGTATGTGCGGGCAACTGTCGCCACATAGAGCGCCGTCTTCATACGGCCTTCGATCTTGTAGCTGTCAATTCCCGCATCCAGCAGCTCCGGTATATGCTCGATCATGCAGAGATCCTTGGAATTGAAAATAAACGTGCCACGCTCGTTTTCTTCTATGGGCAGGTACTCACCTGGACGGCTTTCCTCCACCACTGCATATTTCCATCTGCAGGGGTGAGTGCAGGCACCTTTGTTGGCGTCCCTGCCGGTAAAGTAATTGGAAAGCAGGCATCTTCCTGAATAGGAAATACACATTGCCCCGTGTATAAAGCTCTCCAGCTCAAGGTCAGCCGGTATCTTTTCCCTCATTTCTTTAATTTCCCTAAGTGAAAGCTCCCTGGCAGTCACTATCCGCTTCGCCCCCTGCTCATACCAGAAGCGGCAGGTCTCGTAGTTCGTATTATTTGCCTGGGTGGAAATATGTATATCTATCTCCGGACATACCCTCCTTGCGGTCATGAACATACCGGGATCCGATATGATAAGCGCATCCGGTTTAAGTTTTTTTAACTGGGCAAAATACTCTTCCGCGTTCGCAATGTCGCCGTTATGAGCCAGTATGTTAGCAGTAACATGCACCCTGACATTTTTCGAATGGGCATACTCAATCCCTGCTGCCATATCCTCAGCAGAAAAATTCTTTGCCTTTGCACGCAGACTGAAAACGTCGCCACCGATATAAACTGCATCGGCACCGTAATCCACCGCCACCTTAAGCACCTCAAGGGAGCCTGCCGGTATCAGCAGTTCAGGTCTTTTTATATTATTTTTATCATTCATATTACTCATATTTTCCGCTTTCACCCGCTGTCCGTCAGCTATCCTTTCTGAACAGTTACTTTTCCGGCTTCATAACCGACACTGCGGTTCCGTCCCCGGTATCAAGTATCAGTGTATCCATGTCATCCCTATGGGTAAGCTCATACATGTAGTCGCGCATCCTCGAATGAATGGTGCGGTCCCTTCTGCACACCGCATATCTTGACTCCAGGACATCCATATCATGGAGCACGTTATCGGAAACCAGTATTCCGCCGGGCTTCAGTAACCTGACTGCATGTTCAAGCCACTGTCCGTACTGGCCTTTTGCGGCATCCATGAAAACCATGTCATATTTTCCTGACAGCTTTCCTAAAACCTCATCTGCATCATCTGCAATGAATTCAATATATTCTTCCGCATTAAGCTTTGCAAAATTTTCCTTTGCTTTTATAATGCGTTTTTCGTAATTCTCTATGGTAGTTATGTGCGCCTGCCTGTCTGACGCTTCCCACATGGCAAGGGCCGAATAGCCTGTGCCGGTACCAACTTCAAGTATATTCCTGACCTTATGTACTCTTATAAGGAAAAACAACAGCTGCCTGGTTCCGTCACGGATTACAGGCACCTGTTCTTCTACAGCCGCTATGCGGATTTTTTCCAGTTCCGGGCTGATGCCGCATACAAGGGATTCCGTATATGATTCAAATCTTTCCTTATCTGTCATACGACTATAAAGCCTTACTCTGCTGCCTCGTCCACGAAAGTTTCTTCCATTTCCTCATCGGAAGACTCTTCCGTTCCCACATACTCAGTGTCCGCATTTTCATCCAGCAGCTCAGAGCTCTCACTGTTTCCGCTGACAGTCACTTCCTCGCCTTCTATCTCATCAGGCGCATTCGCTGCCATGACCGCCATCATTTCTTCCGGTGTCATTGAATTGCTGAGCTCGTATATTCCCGGCTGCAGCTTGCCGTGATAGTTTGAAAAAAGTTCCTGCAGGTAAAAAAGCTTCGCATCCCTGATAAGGCCCTTTTCCTCAAGAATCTCGCCCACTTCCATTACAGACTTTCCTTCAACTACAGCAACAGATACCGTAAGTCCAGGGGGCGGCGCCACCGGATCCTCGGCAAAGATGCGATATCCGAAATCATAAGCTTTCTGGGCAGTACCATAAATCAGAGAAAAGAGCAACATAAAAACAATAACTGCCACAACAGTTTTTGCTATCATCCAGACTATCTTTTTTGTGCTGATATTACTCAAAGTCAATCCCCCTGACTACCCTGAGAGTAATCTCCTGAAGCATCCTGCATAAGGCAACCTCAGCTTCCAGAAATGCATGAACCCTAGGTTCCTCTGAAAGCTCTCGATTATCCTCTGCGAACTTCTCTATCTTATCCTGAAGGGTGCCGTCATCCTCAAGGCACTGCAGCCTGTAATTTTCCGCACGGTATTTATTCACCTTCGCAAAAAGCTCAGGATCTGCCTTAAGTATCCTTCTCCACCTGTCATATTCCTTAAAGGTTGCGGAATGCTTAACAGCTTCCACCAGACTGAATAATTCGTTTTCGACCTCAACCATTCCGTTCAAAGCCTCCTCTAAATACAGGTCACCGGCAGCCTCTCATCATACCTCAAGTATCACCGGCAGTACCATGGGCCTGCGCTTGGTCTTTTTCCAAATGTACTCGCCCACGGCATCCTTTATGCTGTTCTTTAGTTTGTTGTGCTCCTTGGTGTCCTTCTGGCACCTTTCATAGTAATCTACTACCGTGTCATCTATTATCATATGGATATCTTCCAGAAGCTCGTCCGCTTCTTTAACATATACAAAGCCCCTGGTAACTATCTCAGGTCCTGATACCACGCGCTCTGCTGCATCCATTGCCATTACTAATACCATTATTCCGTCATCAGCAAGCCTCTGCCTGTCGCGCAGCACCACATTTCCCACATCGCCGACACCCAGTCCGTCCACGAATATAAAGCCGGACTGTACCTGCTCTGATTTGGATACATTCTCCTTGTCAAACTCAATCACATCTCCGCTGTGGGCTATAACAATATGCTCGCTGTCGTATCCTAAAGTCGAAGCGATCTTAGCCTGAGCCTTCAGATGCTTGTACTCACCATGAACCGGTATTGCATATTTGGGCCTTGTCAGGGAATAGATAAGCTTTATCTCCTCCTGGCAGGCATGGCCGGATACATGGGTATCCTGGAATATCACATCAGCGCCTCTCAAAAAAATCTCGTTTATGATCTTTGTTACGGCTTTCTCATTTCCCGGTATGGGATGGGATGAAAAAACAACCGCATCCTTGGGATTTATTACTATCTTTTTGTGTGTGCCGTTTGCCATTCTCGAAAGTGCGGCAAGCCTTTCGCCCTGGCTTCCGGTAGTGATGATCACCTGCTTGTCATCCGGGAAATCCCTCAGCCTGTCTATATCCACTATGGTATCTTCCGGGACATTCAGTTTCTCAAGCTTTATGGCAATATCGATTATGCTTACCATGCTGCGTCCCTCTATGGCAACTTTTCTGCCATAGTCATGGGCCACATTTATTATCTGCTGCACACGATCCACATTCGATGCAAAAGTGGCTATTATGAGCCTCTTCCTCTTCTGCTCCTCAAATATGGTACGAAGGGTGGTTCCTACAGTCTTTTCAGACGGCGTAAATCCCGGCCTCTCCGCATTGGTGCTGTCGCACATAAGGGCCAGCACGCCTTTTTTACCCAGCTCACCAAACCTCTGCAGGTCTATGGCATCACCGTATATCGGCGTATAGTCCACCTTGAAGTCACCTGTATGGACGATTATGCCCTGGGGCGTATAAATTGCAAGGGCTGCCGCATCCACTATGCTGTGGTTGGTCCTAATGAACTCCACATGGAAATCGCCTAAAGTGATGGTCTGACCAAAATTTATGATCTTCCTCACGGTAGTATCAAGCATGCAGTGTTCTTCAAGCTTATGCTCTATTATGGCTGTTGTAAGCCTCGTTGCATATATCGGGACATTGATCTTTTTTAATATATAGGGCAACGCGCCTATATGGTCTTCATGTCCGTGGGTTATGACAAAACCCTTTATCTTATCTATCCTTTCCTCAAGATATGTCACATCAGGGATAACCAGATCCACGCCGTACATATCATCTCCGGGAAAGCCCAGTCCGCAGTCCAGTATCATTATGCTGTCTTCATATTCGAAGGCAGTTATGTTCATTCCTATCTGGTCGAGCCCACCTAAGGGAATGATCCTAAGCGGTGACGCACCTTCTGCTATATTCTTTTTCAACTTCTACCTCACATTCATGCCCGGCCCAGCACCTTTCCCATACTGACCGGACAAATGACATATGCATAACGGCAGTTTTCCGCAGCCACAGGTGTTTCAGACTATATCGGTATCTTCCAATAATTCGCCGAACACTCCCGCAACGGCAGCTAGCTCCGTCTCATCCTCTACTATGGTAAAGAGAGCCTCCTCATCCTCCTTCCCAGACTCATCCTTTAATATCCACGCATCGGAATCACCGGATTCCTCTTCTGTAGCAAGATAATAATTCACCCCGCCAAGCGTGGTCTGCTCAACAATATACAGTTCTATATTTTCACCTTCATCTGAAGTTAAAGTGATCTTATTCATTATTTTCACCCTTCCTCTTCTCATCTGCCAGGCGGTTTAAGTATCCCTGCAAAATAAAAACCGCCGCGATCTCGTCCACATAATCCTTGCGTTTTTCTCTCGGGATCCCGGCCTCTTTCATATATTCATCTGCAGCAACAGTGGTAAGCCTCTCATCCCACAAATGAACCGGCAGTCCTGTCCTGCGTTCAAGCATTTCCTTGAATTCATGTGTGAGCCTTACTCTTTCTCCGGCGGTTCCGTCCATGTTAAGGGGTTCGCCGAGAACTATCTCACTGACATCATTCTCCACTATTAGTTCTTCAATACGGGCAAGGGTACGCCTGAGTTTAGATGCATGCTCCCGTCTTATTATCTCGCGCCCCTGTGCAGTAATAAGAAGGGCGTCGCTTATTGCTACACCCACAGTCTTACTGCCAAAATCGAGTCCCATTATCCGCATCAGATATCGTCCTCGTCGGCATCGTCTGACCAGCCGTTAAACCTGATATACTCTGTCAGCATCTCTTCTACCAGTTCGTCACGCTCAGCTTTCATTATGATGCTCCTGGCATTCTTATGGCTGGTGATATATGTAGGATCGCCGGACATGATATATCCGACTATCTGATTAACAGGATTGTATCCTTTTTCAGAAAGCGCGATATAGACATCCTGCAGTATCTGCCTGACGCCGTCATCCTCTTCTGACTGGACCTTGAAAAACTGTGTGTTGTTTATATCTGCCATGTAAACTTCCTCTTTGACAACTTTTAGAA
The DNA here is from genome assembly GCA_017635395.1 of Lachnospiraceae bacterium. Taxonomy (GTDB): domain Bacteria; phylum Bacillota; class Clostridia; order Lachnospirales; family Lachnospiraceae; genus NK4A136. The sequence goes on along the minus strand of JAGBLN010000044.1, from coordinate 3,425 downwards.
CGGAGCAGCCTATGCTCCGTAATCTCATAATGTGTCCCTATATTATATCTTATCCTTTATCATTTATCAAATCAGCCAGGACATACATTCTGCCATGGCCGACAGACGCCATCCTTCCGTCAGCGCCGCTTTCAAGGCCGTCATAAAGCCCGCGTATAAGCGCTTTTGCAATCATTCCCTGTTCAAGCAGCAACCGGTTCCCTGTATCATCAGCCGCCATACATTCATCATCCACAGGAACCAGTACCTTCACATATTCCCTTGTATGTCCGAAAAAGTATTTCCTCCCGTCAAACTCTCGCATTTCCTCGAAAAGCACCTCGCGAACTTGCCCTACCTGGGTCATCCTGTAGTTTTCGGAAAGCTTCTTTTCAGCAGTCTCAAGCCGTCCCACCCTTTCTGCCTTCTCAGCTTCACTGAGTTGCCCGGGCATTACCGCCGCGGGAGTCCCGCTCCGCTTTGAATATGGGAAAATATGCATTTCAAAAAATCCGACTTTCTCCGCGAAGCTTACGCTCTGCTCAAATTCCTCCTCAGTCTCCCCCGGAAAACCTGCGATTATATCCGTCGTAATTGCAGGATTGTCAAAATATTTTCTGAGCAATTCAACGCATTCCAGATATTCGGCACCGTCATAATGCCTGTTCATCCGCTTCAGCACAGTATCTGAACCGCTCTGAAGTGAAAGGTGAAAATGCGGACAGATTTTTTCTAAAGAGCTCAACTGACGTACAAAATCCTCTGTCATTATCCTGGGTTCAAGACTTCCGAGACGGATACGCTTCACTTTTTCAATAGCACTTATCTGCGTCAGTATATCCAAAAGATGGTCAGGACCGAATGTATCTGCCGGAACAATACGCCCCTTTATATCAAAATCAGTCCCATAGGAACTTAAATGTATGCCTGTAACCACAAACTCGCTGACGCCGTTTTCTGACAACGACTTTATTTCCGCAAGCACTTCTTCCGGCTTCCTGCTCCGCACCCTGCCCCTGGCATAGGGTATCATGCAGTAGGAGCAGAACTGGTTGCAGCCGTCCTGTATCTTTATATATGCCCTGGTATGGCTGTCGATCCTTTCCAGGCGCATATCCTCATATTCCACGGGCTCCGTCAGATTATCGGCATAATAATCATCAACGGCTTCAGAGGTGCTGTTCCGATGTTCAATATAATCCTCGATTATCTGTACAATCTCCGTCTTCCGGTTGTTGCCAACGCAGATATCTATAGCCTCATCTTCTGCTGCTGCCTCCCCCCTGCTCTGCACATAACAGCCCATGGCAACAACTACCGCGCCCGGACTGCGTTTTTTCGCCCGGTGGAGCATCTGCCTGCTTTTCCTGTCGGCGATATTCGTGACAGTACAGGTATTCACTATATAGATATCCGCAGGTTCATCAAAAGAAACTATCTCATATCCGCTTCCTATCAGAAGCTCCTTTACGGCATCCATTTCATATGCATTTACTTTACAGCCCAGATTATGCAAGGCTGCACGTCTTTTTTCTTTGTCAGAAATTATCATTTGCTATTTTTCTCGTCAGATCAACTCTTTAGCACGCCTTCATCAGCTATTGCAACAATTCTACGCCTGCGTTTTCAGGTGTGCTCTCTCACATTTTACTATTTTGGCAACATTTTTATTTTTTGTCTACATCAATTTACCGCATTTCCCATTTTAAGCATTTTATGGTAAATTATTAGACATATGATTAAACTGTCAAAAGCAGCTTTTTAATTCACACATATTGTTCCGTGCAGCTCGCATAGATTCCCATTCTATCAGTTGATAATCTGGGGGACAAAGCCTGACAGACAGCTGCACTGCCAAGAACAACAGGAGGTCATGCATGAAAAATTTTAAATCAGCCACAAAAAAGATTGCAGCATTTTTTCTGACAATCTGCCTTACACAGGCAGCATTTACAGATACAGTATTTGCTGCCCCGCATACTGAAAGTACCGTATCGGCCGAAATGTGCACAGCAGAGTACTGGAATGCCCGTTCCGGCGAGCTTGCATCAGCTCTGCTTATGACACCTGAGCATATCGATCTCTTCAATGCGTCTGCACTTGCAACAGAAGAATGCAATATGAACGATCTGACCAAACTTGACAAAAGCTATGATGCAACAGAACTGAAAGCATCATTGGCAGCAAGCACAATCAATGAAATGCCCCAGAAGCCCATATATGTAAACAGCATTTCAGCAGACACTGCCACATATTATGCCGGCATAGCTGAAAGCATCAGTGCTTCCACATGGGACGGAACACTTAAGCCTTTCTATGCACTGGCCGTAAAGCAAACACAGATCAAATCTATCCCTACCCCCGACTACATAGGATACAGCGAGGGTGATACGGATGACGAGGTGGTACTTTCTTCCCTCAGGGTAAATGAACCCTTCCTTGTAAAGCAGTGTGCCTTCGTCGGCGGACATGTATATTACTGGGGATACTCTGACAATGTTTCCGGCTGGGTAGATGCCATGGATATTGCATTCTGCAAAAATAAAACCGAATGGCTTGACATGTGGCTAAACGATACCGCCGGCACTGATTTTATCGTAGTGACCACCGACTATTTCCACCTGTCCAAATCACACTATTCACCGGCAACCTCAGACCTGCTTCTTACCATGGGCACAACATTAAAGCTTGTTCCTGAAAAGGATCTTCCTAAGAACATCTGGGGTCGCGGCACCTGGAATAATTACGCAGTATATGTTCCCACAAGGGACGCGGATGGAAACTGTGTAAAGCAGATTGCACTGATTGCACAGAACAAAGATGTAAATGTGGGATTCCTTCCCATGACTTCAGCAAATGTGGTAAGCCTTTCTTTCGAATACCTGGGCGATACCTACGGCTGGGGCGGAATGCTTGATTCCGTAGATTGCTCCGCGCTGGTAAGAAATGTATACAGATGCTTCGGACTTGAAATGCCCAGAAATACAAACTGGCAGAAATGTGTTCCCGGAACCTGTGTAGACATAAGCGAAATGGATGATGTACAGAAAGCCGCAGCTATCGCAGCATGTTATCCCGGCACCCCCTTATATATGTCAGGGCACACAATGATCTACCTCGGTACGGTAGACGGCGTGAATTATGTTATAAGCGCCCTTGGATCAGTTTCTGACAGCAGCGGTGAAGTCAACATACTGACACAGAATACCGTCGCTGTCACTCCCCTTACCGTAAGACGAAGAAACGGCACCACATGGCTTGCGAATATCAACAGCTATGTGATGCCGATATTGTTCTGATGATAACACAGAGTAAAAGTTTTCTCGGATAAATGAAAAATAAAAAAGAACATCACCCGAAACTTGTGATAAGGTATTTACGACCAAATAAAGACCTACAAGAAGGGAGATGTTCTTTATGGAAAACATTATAAGCTATTTAGCAGG
>JAGBLN010000043.1 GCA_017635395.1 Lachnospiraceae bacterium | reverse complement strand
GTATGCAAAGAAGCTTATCGATAAGGGCGAGGCATATTACTGTTTCTGTGACAAGGAAAGGCTTGCAACCCTTAAGACATCCATCGGCGAGGATGACAAGGTGATTACCATTTATGACAAGCACTGCCTTGGCCTTTCAAAAGAAGAGGTGGAAGCTAATCTCTCAGCAGGCAAGCCTTATGTCATCAGGCAGAACAACCCCAGGGAAGGACAGACCACTTTCCATGACGAAATCTACGGAGATATTTCCGTAGATAATTCAGAGCTGGATGACATGATACTTATAAAGTCTGACGGTTTCCCTACATACAATTTTGCAAATGTTGTGGATGACCATCTGATGGGTATTACTCATGTGGTGAGGGGAAACGAGTACTTAAGCTCATCACCAAAGTACAACCGTCTTTATGATGCTTTCGGCTGGGAGGTTCCCGTATATGTTCACTGTCCTCTTATTACTGACGAAGAGCATAAGAAGCTTTCCAAGAGAAGCGGACATTCTTCATTCGAGGATCTTATCGAGCAGGGCTTCCTTGCTGAGTGTATAGTTAACTTTGTGGCACTGCTGGGCTGGGCGCCTGAGGGCGACAGGGAGATATTCTCACTGGAAGAGCTTGTTAAGGAATTTGATTATAAGAAGATCAACAAGTCTCCGTCAGTTTTTGACTATACAAAATTAAAATGGATGAACGGGGAATACATCAAGGCAATGGATGATGAAAAGTTCAAAGAGCTTGCCGGTCCTTATCTTGAGAAATACCTTAAGCCCGGGCTCGACAGGGATAAGATCGGAGCAATGGTAAAGACCAGGATAGAAATATTCCCCGATATTGAGGAGCTGGTTGATTTCTTTAATGAGCTTCCCGAATATGATACGGAGATGTACTGCCACAAGAAGATGAAGACATCAAAAGAGTCTTCATTGGAAGTGCTCAAGGATATACTTCCTTTGCTTGAGGCACAGGAGGATTATTCAAATGATGCCCTCTATCAGATGATACAGCAGTATGTTGCCGATAAGGGATACAAGAACGGCTATGTTCTCTGGCCTATCCGTACTGCAGTGTCAGGCAAGCAGATGACGCCAGCAGGCGCAACTGAGATAATGGAAGTGCTGGGCAAGGAAGAGTCTCTGGCTCGTATCCGCAAGGGTGTTGAATTATTAAGCAAGTAAATTTATATGGCCCACATCGGTAGTTATTCTGTCGGTGTGGGAATTCTTTATATTTTAGTCTATTGATCTTTATTCAGTTATTTCGAAAGCGGTAATCGCAGAGTTTCGAAGAAAAAAAGTGAAAATTAGCATACAGTGCGGTGGTGTGTATATGTTCCGTGCCGGCCTATGCATCGCATCCGTCAAGCTAGCTGCCAACAGTCCCTAAGGATTCGTACCATGTGAGCCAGCGAAAAGCACGCTGTCTCACAGACCTGTGCCGAATCCCAAGGGACTGTAGGCATCGGATCTTGCCGGCTGCGAATTTGCAAATTCGTCCGGCACGGAAGCATATACACACATTCACGAGAGTGTATGGGAATAATCTGACTGTTTCATTGGGATTCCTACAGTTTTCCGGAAGCTGAAAGATAATTATCAGATATGAAACTCTATAAACATTTCGTGGTACCACAATCAATGAGCGTTCAATAGTTTGTATCAAGTAACATCAGAAATACTTTTAAAAAGTGGAGTTAAAAAATTCAGAAGGAGGAAAAATATGTCTGAGCAGATGAATAATGAGCAGAGGCGGGCGGTCATGCATCTTGACGGTCCTATGATGGTGCTGGCGGGACCGGGATCCGGCAAGACTTTTGTCATAACCAGAAGGATCAGGAACATGATACAGAGCGGCATAGCGCCGGAATCCATACTGGTTATCACTTTTACAAAGGCTGCTGCAGTGGAAATGCAGGAACGTTTTGAATCACTTATGGATGATGAGATATCTGGTGTTACCTTTGGGACATTTCATGGGATTTACTTTAATTTTCTCAAAAAGTCTTTGGGCTATAGTGCTTCTGATATTGTTACGGAAAAGGAGAAACGCCGGTTTATAAAGGAGGCACTGTCTTCTTATCCTATGGTTAATGCGGATGATTTTACAATGACGTATCTTCTGGATTCCTTTTCGAAAATAAAAAACGACGGTATCGAACCGGAAAGATATGAGAGCCCATGCAGGCTTGTGGACAAAGAAAATTTTGAAAAGATTTATTATGACTATGCGGAGATAATGCGTATTGCCGGAAAGATAGATTTTGATGACATGGTGCTTAAGTGCTGGCAGCTTTTTAGTGTGAATCCTGAAATACTGGAAATGTGGCGTGCGAGATTTAAGTACATTCTGATCGATGAGTTTCAGGATATAAATCCAATGCAGTATGAGGTGATACGGATGCTGGCGGCACCGCTTAATAATCTTTTCATAGTCGGGGATGATGACCAGAGCATCTACGGATTCAGGGGATCCTGTCCGCAGATAATGCTGGATTTCCCAAAAGAATTCAAAGGAGCTGAAAGTGTGCTGTTGAAATACAATTACCGCAGCATTCCTGAGGTGGTGAACACGGCATGTAAACTTATAGGACATAATAAAAACAGGTTCAAAAAGACACTTATGGCCGCAAATAAAGGAAATGGCGGAGTCAATGTTCTGGCATTTAAGGATAAGAAAGAAGAAACAGAGGGGGTGATAAATCTGGTAAAGACGGGACTGAGATTTTTGGACAGGAATGATATTGCACTGATATTCAGGACTAACAGTTCTGCTGGAATATATGCGAAGGCTTTGTCGGAGGCAGGTATACAGTATTACATGAGGGAAAAAATAAAGAATATTTTTTACGGAACAATAGCGAAAGACCTGATGGCAGTTCTTGCGTATGCCAATGGGAAGAAGACAAGGGAGAATCTGCTCAGGTTCATGAACAAACCTGTGAGATACATACGGCGCTGTGATATTGACGACAGGATCAATGCTGACGGAAAGGGCGCAGAAGGCAGAGGATACGAAGGCGGGAAAGGATATTTGCGGGACAAAAGAGATAATGCCGGTCGTAGAGATTTCGGATGTCCGGGTTATTTAATCTGTATGTTGCATGACCCGGAAATAAAGGATTATGTGAAAAAGAATGTGAAGGAACTGATATATCATCTGGATACTTTGTGCGGAATGCATCCCTTTGCCGGAATGAATTACATACGGAAAGTTATGGGGTATGAAGCGTTTATGATAAAGGAAAATGAAAAGAGAGGTATACCCAAAGACGAAACAATAAATGAACTTGATGAAATAACCGATTCTGCAAAGAACACTGACAATTACCTGCACTGGCTTGAATCTATTGAGGAATATGAGGAAAGCCTAAAGAATGCACAGAATGAAGAATCAAGGGACGGCGTACAGCTGATGACCATGCATGGATCTAAGGGACTTGAATACAGGATGGTGATTATTCCTGATATGAATGAGGGAAACATCCCTTCAAAGAAATGTGAAAAGCCGGCAGAGCTTGAGGAAGAGCGCAGAGTTTTTTATGTTGCAATGACCAGGGCAAAGGAAAAGCTTTTTCTATGTCATCTGGAAAAAAACAGGGAGAAAAGAATCACTCCAAGCCGTTTTTTGAAAGAAATATGACCTACTGTAAACTATTGAACATCTGCTCGTCGAGATATTCGTCAAAAGCATCTGCTGCGGCATCGTACTCTTCATCGTCATCGATATAGTGGAGGTCGGGATTGCCATCTGCGTCTTCTGAATAACCATAGATCCAGACATCTTCGCTAATGGGTTTTTCGTTTTCATCCACAGGCAGTATGGCGATGTAGTCTTTCTTGTCACATTCGAATATGGTTATGATCTTGCATGTGACGGTACCGTCATCAAGCTCGATATCAACGAACATATCTTCGTCATCATTTGTATTATCATTTTGGGAATTTACATTCTGTTTTTTCATAAATAACCTTTACTGCCCTTTCCGTTACAACATACAAAACTTTAGATGATCAATACTCATTGGATATTGTATGACTTGTGTTCCGAGCTTGCAAGACTTTGGGGGAATTCTGTATGAAGAATATGTTATAATATGACAGATCCTTAAACTGGTTGAACGGAATCACTGCATCCATAACTTACAAAGGAGAAGGGGTATGAGTAAAAAGAAAAAGATCATGATGGTGGATGATGTCGTATTAAACCATGCTACAGCCCGTGATGTGCTGGAGGATACGTATGATCTTTATGAAGCATACTCCGGAGCAGAGGCCTTTGAGATGCTTAAGGAAGTTGAGCCGGACCTGATTCTTCTGGATGTGGTCATGCCTGAAATGAACGGCATGGAAGTGCTTGAAAAACTCAAATCAATTCCTGCGTATAAACAGATACCGGTAATTTTTCTTACTGCTGATACCAGCCCGGAAGCGGAGGTTGAAGGCTTTCAGAAGGGAATTGTTGACTACATTACCAAACCATTTGTGCCCATGGTAATGAAAAAGCGCATTGAGACCCAGATTGACCTTGCTCAGTACCAGAAGGATCTGGAGGCCAGGGTAGAAAAGAAGATAAAAGAAATGGAACAGATGTATGATCTGATCGCGGTTTCTTTTGCGGGGCTTGTGGAATCAAGGGATGGTGTAACAGGTGTGCATCTGAAGAACACATCATTATATTTTTCTGTATTTATCAGTCATCTGAAGACTTTGCCGAAGTATAAAGATTATCTGCCGCCCACAGTGGTCAAGAAGGCCTGCAGGAGCGCACCGCTTCATGATGTTGGTAAGATCGCAATCCGGGATGATGTCCTGCAGAAACCGTCATCACTTTCTGTTGAGGAGTTTGACAGCATGAAGCTTCATGCCGTGATCGGCGGCAGCCTGTTTGAATATCTCGAAAAAAAGATTCCTGATTCAGAGTTCGCATCCATTGCGGCCCAGATTGCTAAATCTCATCATGAAAGATGGGATGGAAAAGGATATCCTGAAGGACTGAAAGGGGAAGAAATACCGCTTCTCGCACGTATCATGGCATTGGTGGATGTTTATGATGCGATGACATCAAAACGTCCTTATAAGGAGCCGTTCTCCCATGAAAAGACAATGGCCATGATCGCTGCGAACAGCGGTACTCAGTTTGATCCGGACCTGGTAAATGAGTTCCTTAATATCGGTAATGTCATCAAGGAATGTCTCAATGAAAAAGAACAGATGGTAGAAAAGAAGGAATTCTTTTCCGTAAGGGATATCATAGGATAGATCTGCAGAAACATGTTAAAAAGTAATTCTGAAGATATGAGACAACGCAGAGTGTATAGTAAAGTGTCATATTGGTTATGCTGTTTTTTTCTTACAGCAGTAATGATTTTTATGCTTGGCGGATGCGGGCTGACAGAGGGCAACGACAGTGCAGATATCGCAGAAGCAATAGAGGAGGTTGAGGAGCAGTATGACATCAGCCTTAAACTTAAAAATAAGGCTTTATTCCCCGGTGGTGTCATTTGTGATGTCACAGTAATCTGCGAGGAACTGCCGGATGAAGAACTCAGGGTATTTCGATTCGATGAGTATTCAGAAGCACAATGCGATTACATTTATGTTAAATACGGTGACCAGGCGTATGAAAGGATATGTGGGGTTGTTCATACCGTGTTGCCGGATGCCATGATAGTAGTAGAGGAATCCGGATATAATCACTTCTATGGGACTATGTATGATAAGAATACGACGCTTGATTATTATCTGCAGAACAATATGTTCAGGATAGATACCGTCATATACGGCGAATATACTGAAGACGAAATCCGTGCATTGTATAACGAGCTTGCAGATCTGCTTACTGATAATGGCATCGACAGCTATGGCTTTGCCATATATGTGATGGATAGTGCAGATGCGGTAGATGATGTGAAGACATATGAGCACATGCCGGATTCCCAGGCCTACAGAGGTGTGACAGGTGAGCATATTAAAATATATGCAGCCAACAGCCAGAACAGATTATCGGAATATGTAGCTAAGTCTTATGATCCGGATTTGATTGATATAGTGTTCAAATGATGAGATTGAAAGATTATTCATAGCTTTCATAAATGAAATTATCGGAAAAACTATGATTTGACAATCATTTTTATTCTGCTATAATGTGTTTAACAAGCAGCCAACAGGAAGGCGGCATCCCTTCCGACTTGGCGAAAAATTTAGCTAATAAAAGCGACCACTATCCGTCAAGATAGAGTGGTCGTTTTTATTTGCGTTTTTTGCAAATAATCACCAGTGTAATTACTGCACATAACATTATAACAAACTGAAATAAATCAGAAGCCGTTATATACATACATAGGCACCACCTTCCTTTACAAGCTCAGGTCGGAGAGTGCAACCACCCGTTGACTGCCGGTTAAAATCATTATAAATTTTTGAAATCACGGCTATCTGAATGACAGTCCGTTAAAACACAAAAAAGTGCTTTCGTGGTATTATCATTGAAAATTTGCTGTTTGTCAATGATAAGTGATTTGCGCTGCTTTTTTTGTGAACAGCAATTCAATTTATGTTTCCGGTCAGAAATGAAAATGATATAATTTCTTTGTAGCAGGACTGTATCTCAGGGATACATGCTGCTGTGCTTAAATTTATCCCGGGGAGTGTTGAAATGACTGACGCTGAGCGTAAGGAAGCCGCAAGGCAGTTTGTAAATAAATGGCAGGGAAAAGGCAATGAAGACCAGGATTCACAGCTTTACTGGATAGAATTCCTGTCGGGGATCGTCGGCATGGAAAACGTGACCGACAGGGTAAAGTTCGAAAAGAAGGTCATTGTGGACGGCCATTCCAAGAAGATAGATGTCTACATTCCGGAGACACATACCCTTATAGAACAGAAAAGCTTAGGCAAAGCCCTGGACAAAAAGATAACTAATTCCGGGGATGTGGAGCTTACGCCCTATGAGCAGGCAAAAAGGTACAACGACAACCTGCCCTACGAGGAAAAAGCAAGGTGGATCATTACTTCCAATTTTGCCGAGATATGGATATATGATATGAATGCGGCGGTTCCGGAGCCGTTAAAAGTAAACCTTATAGAGCTGCAGTCAAAATACCACATCTTTGATTTCCTGGCAGACAGGGAGCAGAAAAAGATAAGCGTGGAAATGGAGGTTTCCGTAAAAGCCGGCGGATTCGTGGGACTTCTTTATGATGCGCTTTTAAAGGAGTATCTTGATCCTGCGAATGAGGACAGCCTAAAGAGCCTTAATATGCTGTGTGTCCGTCTGGTATTCTGTCTTTATGCCGAGGATGCCAGGATATTCGGGACAAGCGGTCATATGTTCCATGACTATATGGCGGAGTTTCCTACAAAGGATATGCGGAAAGCTCTGATCGAGCTGTTTAAGATCCTTGATACGCCGGTGGATAAAAGGGACCGTTATGATACCAGCGACCTGATGAAATTTCCCTATGTAAACGGCGGTCTTTTTGCAAAGGAAGACATAGAGATACCGAATTTCACGGAAGGGATCAGGACCATACTTCTGGATAAGGCCAGCGAAGGCTTTGACTGGTCTGATATAAGCCCCACCATATTCGGGGCTGTGTTTGAGTCCACGCTGAACCCGGAGACCAGAAGATCCGGTGGCATGCATTACACATCAATAGAGAATATCCATAAGGTGATAGACCCGCTTTTCTTAAATGACCTAAAGGCAGAGCTCGATGAGATAAAGATGATACAGGTGGATCGGAGCAGGAATGCGAAGCTGCGGGCTTTTCAGGATAAATTAGCGTCTCTTAAGTGGCTTGATCCTGCCTGCGGTTCGGGCAATTTTCTGACGGAGACATATATCTCAGTCCGCCGTCTGGAGAATGAAGTGATAAGCCTGCTGAAAAAAGGCCAGATGGAGCTTATCGATGATGAAAATAACAATCCCATAAAGGTGCAGATAAGCCAGTTCTACGGCATAGAGATAAATGATTTCGCTGTGACCGTCGCAAAATCGGCACTTTGGATAGCAGAGTCCCAGATGATGAAGGAGACTGAGGAAATCCTTCTGAATACGAGCCTTGATTTCCTTCCGCTTAAGACAAATGCAAATATCGTGGAGGGCAACGCACTCCGCATTGACTGGGAGAGCGTGGTGCCTAAGAGCGAGCTGAACTATATAATGGGCAATCCGCCGTTTGTAGGCGCACGGCTTATGTCGCCGGAACAGAAGGATGATGTTATTTCCATATTTGGAAAGAACTGGAAAAATGTCGGCAACCTTGATTATGTGACCTGTTGGTATAAAAAAGCAACGGATTTTATGCTGGGAAATATTATCCGTACAGCCCTTGTTTCCACAAACTCTGTTTCACAGGGAGAAACTGTAGCCAATCTATGGAAACCGCTTTTCGATAGCGGATGTCATATTGATTTTGCGCATCGTACATTCAGATGGGATAGCGAATCTAATAGCAAGGCGCATGTGCACTGTGTGATAATCGGATTTAGCACACAGTTTTCAAGCTATCAGAAAGTGATCTATACTAATGACGGTTCGCTTATCGCCAAAAACATAAACGGTTATCTTTTAGATGCAGACGATATTTTTGTGGAGAGCAGGAATAAACCGATTTGTGATATTCCAGAAATTGGTATTGGTAATATGCCAATTGATGGAGGTAATTATCTATTTACGAAAGAAGAAAAGGAGGAGTTTATAAAAAATGAACCTTCTTCTAAAGAGTGGTTTCACCTATGGTATGGTTCACAAGAGTTTATAAATCGTAAACCACGCTATTGCCTTTATTTGGCAGAATGTTCACCAAATATTTTGCGAAATATGAAAGAGTGTATGAAGAGAGTAGAGGCTGTAAGATTGTTTCGTGATGAGAGTTCAAGGTTGTCAACAAAGAAACTTGCTAATACACCGTTATTATTTGGCACAACCAACATACCAAATTCAAACTATATTATTGTACCTAAAGTGTCTTCTGAACGCAGGAGATATATCCCAATAGGCTTTATGACACCGGATATTTTTTGTAGTGACCTTGTATTTATTATACCGAATGCCACTCTGTTTCATTTCGGCATACTTACATCAAATGTCCATATGGCATGGGTAAGAACTGTATGTGGCAGATTAAAAAGTGACTACCGTTATTCAAAGGATGTTGTCTACAACAATTTCCCCTGGCCGACACCTACCGACGAGCAGAAAGCGACGATAGAAGAAACAGCCCAGGGAATACTTGATGCAAGGGCAAAGTACCCGGACTCCAGTCTTGCTGATCTCTATGATCCGCTGACCATGCCGCCTGAGCTCCTGAAAGCTCACCAGAATAACGACCGTGCCGTAATGAAGGCCTACGGCTTTAACATATCCCGGATGTCCGAGGCCGACTGCGTCGCAGAGCTTATGAAGATGTACAAAACGCTGTCAATCCAATGACGATATTTGACAAATCCTGATTATCTGTTATAACTCACTTATCAAGCAGCCAATAGGAAGGCGAAAGCTGGCTAGTTGCATAGAAAAGGCGGTAGCAAGGAGGAAAAGAAAATGCAGTTTGAAACATTACAGAAAGACATGATCGCGGCAATGAAGGAGCACAATAAGGAAAGGAAAGATGCTATTTCATCCGTGATACAGGCAGTCAAGAAAGTGGCTATAGATGAGGGACACAGGGATGATATTTCAGAGGAACTGGTAGACCGTGTGATCCTTAAGGAGCTTAAGTCCGTAAAGGAGCAGATAGATTCCTGCCCGGCAGAAAGAGCAGAGCTTAAGGCCGAGTATCAGTTTCGTTATGATGTGATCAATGAGTATGCGCCTAAGCTTATGAGTGCTGAAGAGGTTGAGGAGCTGCTTAAGAGCAAATTCGATGATGTGATGGCTACAAAGAACAAGGGCCAGATCATGAAGACAGTGATGCCTGAACTTAAGGGCAAAGCTGACGGCAAGGTGATCAACGAAGTGGTTGCTAAGCTGTGCTTATAGACTGCGATGAAGTCTAATGAAAATGGCTAAAAAGGGAAGAGGAAAGATGAAAAAAGGTGATCACTTCGTTGTGGTCACTTTTTTCAATAGATTGCGGGAAAGCTTAGTTTATGATAAAATACTTTAGTTAATTTGTGAAGTTGGGAGAAAATGCGGAGGCAGACATGCAGCCCTGGAAACATTTTAAGACAATCACATACCATCGTTTCCTTGTATGTATCGGATGCTTTAGGATAGGCCTGTACCGGCAGGGACTTACTCATGATCTTTCAAAGTATATGCCGGTGGAATTCATAAATGGTGCAAAGTATTATCAGGGAACGGAAAGCCCTAATAACGGAGAGCGTCGCGCTAAGGGCTATTCCGAAGCCTGGCTTCATCATAAAGGACGCAACCGCCACCATTTTGAATACTGGCTGGATTTTACGGTTACAGGACCGGAGAAGAAAGTCGCATTAAGACCCATCAGGATGCCGGACCGGTATATAGCGGAGATGTTCATAGACCGGGTGAGTGCTTCAAAGGTTTATTTAGGAGATAAATATACCGATGACAGTTCGTTGCAGTATTACAGACGCGGCGATATCAGGGAATTACTTCATCCCTATACACAGACATTGCTGGAAGCCTGGCTTATAATGCTGGCGAAAAAGGGTGAGGCGTATACTATCGCCTGGATAAGGCATTTCTTAAGGCTTCCGGAAAAAAGACGTACAGAAATAGTCCTTAAGATGGTCCACGGCGGACTCACTAAAGAGCAGCTGTTAGAACGGATTGAGTACAAATGATGCTTCAGGACATCATCCGGAACACATACTGATTATTTTATTAATAAAAAATTTGATATGATGCGTCATGAAAATGCATCGGGAGGATTAAAATGATAGGTGACAAAAAAGTATTATTCAGCGGAATGCAGGCAACGGGAAATCTTACTCTGGGTAATTACCTGGGAGCTCTTAAGAACTGGGTTACGCTTTCTGATGAGTATGAATGCTTTTATTCCGTTGTGGATATGCATTCAATAACTGTAAGACAGGATCCGGCAGAGCTCAGGAAACGCGCCAGAAATCTTTTCATCCTTTATGTTGCGGCAGGTCTTGATCCTGAAAAAAACTGTATCTATTACCAGTCACATGTAAGCTGCCATGCTGAGCTTGCATGGATACTTAACTGTTACACGTATATGGGCGAGTTGCAGAGGATGACTCAGTTCAAGGACAAATCTGCCAAGCATGCGGATAATATAAATGCAGGTCTTTTCACATATCCTGTGCTCATGGCTGCGGATATCCTGCTTTATCAGGCGGATGTAGTACCTGTGGGCAAGGATCAGCTCCAGCATTTGGAGCTTACCAGGGATATTGCACAGAGGTTTAATGGTGTATACGGTGATGTATTTACCGTACCTGAGCCTTATCTCGGCAAGGCAGGCGCAAAGATAATGAGCCTTCAGGATCCTTCAAAGAAGATGTCAAAGTCTGATGAAAATGAAAATGCATCTATTTATCTTATGGATGATCCCGATGCGATAATGCGTAAGTTCAAGAGGGCTGTGACGGATTCTGAGGCTGCCGTAAGATACCGTGACGAACAGCCGGGTATAAAGAATCTTATTGATATCTACTGCGCTTGCACGGGTAAGACTCCGGAAGAAACGGAGAAGGAGTTTGAAGGTAAGGGCTATGGCGATTTCAAGATGGCAGTAGGAGAGAGTGCAGTGGCTGTCCTTAAGCCTTTACAGGAAAGATGCAGCGATCTTGCGAAGAATAAGGATTATATAGACAAGGCTATAAAGGAAAATGCAGAGAAGGCTGAGTACTATGCACAGAAGACACTGCGTAAGGTACAGAAGAAAGTCGGCTTCCCGGAGAGGATCCGCTGATTTTCGGATAAAGACCGGAATTTTATGAAGTTTAGATGAACGGTGGCTTAGTGAACATGCTTTCAGGTAATACAACACGGGAGGACTTGTAAATGTCAAAATATTCAATGATGGAACTCGCTGAAAACAGAAATGATATGTACAACGAGCTGGTCAAGTACTGCATGATGTCAGGTGCTATAGACCAGAGCCTTTATACTGAGTACGATGTCAAAAGAGGGCTCCGTGACTCTAACGGAAAAGGCGTGCTTACAGGACTTACCGAGATTTCGGATGTCAGCGGTACCCAGGTAGTGGATGGCGTAAAAGTACCTGCAGAGGGTTCTCTGTTTTACCAGGGATACAGTGTTAATGATCTGGTTAGAGGGACGGAAGGAAAGCGCTATGGGTTTGAGGAGATAACATATCTGCTGCTTTTCGGAGATCTTCCCAATGAAAGCCAGTTCAAATCCTTCAAAGCGATACTTGCAGACCTTCAGGAGCTGTCTGCTGATTTTGTCCGGGATGTTATCCTGCATAATCCCAGCAGAAATATAATGAACTCACTTCAGAAAGCAATATTAAGCCTTTATTCCTATGATGATAATCCGGAAGATATTTCAGTTCAGAACGTTCTGAGACAGTGCCTGCAGCTTATCGGAAAGACGCCCCTTATGAGCGTTTATGCATATCACGGTTACAGGCATTTCATCCTGAACAAGAACCTTGTGATCAGGACACCGAAAAAGGAACTTTCCACTGCTGAGAATATCCTGAACATGCTCAGACCTGATGGGAAATTTACGCCCCTTGAAGCGCAGGTTCTTGATACTGCGCTGATACTTCATGCGGAGCATGGCGGCGGTAACAACTCTACATTTACTACACATGTTGTTACATCAACGGGAACGGATACATATTCTGCCATAGCAGCAGCCATTGCATCCCTTAAAGGTCCCAGGCACGGTGGTGCCAATCTAAAGGTACAGAGGATGTTCAGCAATCTGAAAGACAATATTTCATCGCCTTCTGATGAAGACAGTAT
This sequence comes from Lachnospiraceae bacterium, assembly GCA_017635395.1. Taxonomy (GTDB): domain Bacteria; phylum Bacillota; class Clostridia; order Lachnospirales; family Lachnospiraceae; genus NK4A136. The sequence goes on along the minus strand of JAGBLN010000043.1, from coordinate 12,611 downwards.
CAAAAACTATCTGTCGAAGGTTTTAGATAAGGATGCATTTGATAAAAGCGGCCTGATATACGGAATGGGGCATGCTGTATATACGCTGTCCGATCCCCGTAAGGTGCTTCTTAAGGAGGCAGCAAAGGCTCTTGCTGAAAGCAAGGACAGGATGGAAGAATTTGAACTGTTTGACAGGGTTGAAAGAATTTCCGCAGAGCTCATAACCGAAAGACGCAGGGTATTTAAGCCGGTATGCGCAAATGTGGATTTTTACAGCGGTTTCGTATATTCCATGCTCGGAATTCCGGAGGAGCTCTTTACACCTATATTCGCTATTGCGCGTATATCGGGCTGGAGCGCACACAGGCTTGAAGAACTGGTTAACAACGGTAAGATAATCCGTCCCGCATACAAGTATGTCGGAACCCACAAGGAATATCTGCCTATAGAAAACAGATACTGGTAAAAGAGGTGCTTTATGGCTGCTAAGGACAAATATGTAGCTTATGTTTCATGTTATACTCAGGGAAGTCCCGTGGGGATCAGGGTTTATGATGCGGATATCAAAAACGGTACATTGTCCGAAAAGGAAAAGATCAATATATCCAATTCGTCATATATGTGCATATCCCATAACGGAAAGTATCTTTATTCCATAACCGACTATGGTGTGGAATCCTACAATATACTTCCTGACGGTACTCTTGAGACTGCATCCGCAGCTTCCATAAACGGAATGAGAGGCTGTTATCTTTCCACTGATTACGATGATAAATATATTTTTGTTGCCGGCTATCATGATGGCAAGATCACAGTGCTTTCTTTAGCTGACGACGGTACGCTTGGCACGATAACCGATGAGATATACCATAAAGGAATCGGAAGTATTGTGGACAGGAATTTCAGACCGCATGTGAACTGTGTCAAGATGACCAGGGATAACAGGTATCTTTTGGCGGCTGATCTGGGCATAGACCAGACCAAAGTATATAGCTTTGACCATAAGACAGGGAAGTTAAGGCTGGTGGACATCATTCACTCTGAGCAGTATTCAGGGCCCAGGCATATTAAGACATCAAAAGATGGTAGATTTATCTATATCATACATGAGGAAAAGTGCTATATAGCAGTATATGAATATACGGAAAAAAACGGTGCACCGAATTTCGAGCAGATAGAGACTGTACTTACGATAAATGACTATCATACGGATGATTCTGCTGCAAGTGCGCTGAATCTTTCGGCAGATTATAAATACCTGGTGGCTTCGAATGTAGGGGACAACAGTGCTGCAATATTTAAGATCGACCAGAAGACCGGGAAGCTTACGAAGGTTTTGTGTCTCCCCATCAGCGGAATGTATCCCAAGGATGTTGCAATGTTCCCTGATAACAAGCATCTGATTTCCCTTAACCATGAGAATAACACGATGACTTTCTTTGCTGTTGATTTGGATAAAGGAACCCTGGCCATGAATGCAAAAGAGATACATATTGATCAGCCGAACTGCATAGTGTTCCATAAGCTGGGGTAAATATGGTTAACACAGTGGAATACAGTCTTATATTGAATCTTTCAATAGATATGGCATGCGTACTGCTGTCAATGGTAGCACTTATGGGTGTGCTAATGTGGGTGCGTGTGCTGGGAAAAAACGGCATATACGCCGGTATCCTGTTGATACTCAATATACTCCAGATTACAGCCAATGCCCTTGGTCTTTTTTTTAAAGGGGCTACACTGGATTATGCACACACGATACTGATCTTTTCAAATTTCTTTGAATTCTTTTTCGAATATGCGTTATCCCTGTGTATGGGGTTGTATATCCTCAGCTGTATGGAAGATGATGATAAGACGACCGGCTGGAAGATCACAGCATTTGTTATTTTCGGCCTTTCGGAAGTGCTTCTTATAATATCCCAGTTCAATGGGATGTATTACACCATCAGCAGTACTAATTATTATGGACGTTCTGAGGGATATTTCCTTTCTCTTATTATGGGAATACTGTCCATTCTGCTTAATCTTGTAATGACAATACGTTTCAGGGACCGGCTGGAGAAGAGCCAGCGTATGGCGATATATGCATATCTGATACTGCCCGGCCTGGCCGCAGTGCTACAGGCTTATCTTTATGGCATATTCTTTATGATGCTTTTGGATACTCTGGTGCTCAATATACTTTTTATCAATATGCTGAATATTCAGGCAAGGAAATACAAGGAGCATGAGAGGGAACTTGCCAATGCCAGGATGGATGTAATGCTTACTCAGATACAGCCGCACTTTATGTATAACGCCCTGGCCGTCATAGACAGGCTTTGCATAAAAGATCCGGAAATGGCGAGACAGGCCCTTGCAAACTTTTCGAATTATCTCAGGTTTAATATCAATACATTGAAAAAAAGAGAACTCATTTCCTTTGAGGATGAGTTAAGGCATATAAAGGCATATCTGTCTCTGGAGGAAATGCGTTATGGTGATCTGCTTAATGTAGAGTATTCTGTCAACTGTGTTAAATTCCTGCTTCCGCCCCTTTCCGTGCAGCCTTTGGTTGAAAATTCCGTAAAGCACGGACTTAGCGATAAGGAGGGCGGAGGAACTGTGAGGATTTCCGCGGAAGAGACTGAAGAAGGTTTTCTGGTCTGTGTGGAGGATGATGGAATTGGGTTTGAACCCGGGGAGTTTAAGGGGGCCGGAACGCATATCGGTTTAAAGAACATCAGTGTAAGGCTCAGTGAAATGTGCGGCGGAAGTCTGAAAGTAGAGTCGGTACCGGGTAAAGGAACCAAATCCTACGTATATATTCCAAAGCAGATTACCCCTGAGCGTGAGTACTTATAGTCTGCAGATGGGGTGGTTTACATAAATTCTACTTGAAAAAATGCCGATATTTATAATATCATTGGTACAATAAATAAATTCCTTTACTATAGAAAATGACATGTGACAGGCTGGAAAGCCTGCTGTGGATACGGATTTTGGGAGGAGCTGGATATGAGGATTGTTGCGGTTGATGATGAAGCGCTGGCACTTGAAACCTTGACGGATGCCATAACAGAAGCTGCGCCTGACGCTGAACTGCATTCCTTCAGAGATGGCAAATCAGCTATTGAATATGTTAAGGATAATCCCTGCGATGTAGCATTCCTTGATATCCGTTTACGCGGTATGACAGGACTGTATCTCGGAGTACAGCTTAAGAGCCTTTGTCCGTCCATAAATATCATATTTGCTACCGGCTATGATGAATATGCGCTGGATGCCATGAAGATGCATTGCAGCGGATATATATTGAAGCCTGTACAGGTGGAACATGTGAAGGAGGAGCTCGCCAATCTCCGTACTCCTCAGGCACCTGCGAAATCAAGGATACATGCTCAGACTTTCGGAAATTTTACGCTTTTCCTTGATGGTTATCCTGTTGAGTTTGAAACAAACAGAAGTAAGGAGCTTTTGGCATATCTTGTGGACAGGCGCGGCGCCAGGGTAAAGAATGGAGAAGCAGCTGCCGTGATTTGGGAGGAAAATGACAATATCGCTTCAGTACAGACGCAGTTAAGAAAGGCAAAACAGGGACTGTTATCATCATTGAAGAAGGCAGGCTGCTCAGAAATACTGATATCCGGTCATAATGATATGGCTGTGGATACTACAAAAATGAGCTGTGATTACTGGCAGCTCCTTGCAAATGATGTGAGAGTCCTCAACAGTTTTTGCGGAGAATACATGTCTGAATACAGCTGGGCAGAGATGACGCTTGCCGGTATTGAGAGACAGATACTGTATTGATTAATATAAAGATTTAGATTTTGTGTTACGCCGACAGCTTGGCTGCCGGCGTTTTTTTAATATATTTTTTTCAGGTGTTCCATTTTTGAGCCCATGTTCTCAAGCAGGGCATCAAATACGGTTATGGCTGTCATGCATTCCACAACAACAACTGCCCTTGGTACTATGACGGGATCGTGCCTGCCTTCAATCGTGAGTTCCGTGCTTTCGAATTTACCGTTCTCATTTTTGCAAACGGTCTCCTGTGGACGGAATATCGAAGGGGTGGGCTTGAAATAAGCCTTGATCTTTATGGGGGCTGAGCTTGACATACCGCCGAGTATTCCGCCTGCATGGTTAGTTTCAAAAGAAACTTTTCCTTCGTCCGCAGCTCTCATACGGTCATTGTTTTCTGAACCGTTCAATTCTGAAACTGCAATGCCGTCACCGATTTCAACAGCCTTGACTGCACCTATGGAAAAAATAGCATGGGATAGGGTGGCGTCTAATTTGTCAAATACCGGTTCCCCGATGCCCACGGGCATGCCTGTAACTGTGCAGTATATGCTTCCGCCTACTGAATCCTTTTCCTCGCGGCATTTTGTTATAAGCTCTGTGGCAGCATCGTCCAATGATTTATCCGGCATTACGCTGTGGAGAGAGTAGGCGGTTTTCAGTGATGCATTGTCTAAATTATCAAGTAATTCTGCAGGAACTGTCACATTGCCTATTGATGCAGTAACCGCATGTATTTCAATGCCGAGGGTTTTTAATGCTTTTGCAGCAATGGCACCTGCGGCCACTCGTGCGGCTGTTTCACGCCCTGAAGACCTGCCGCCGCCGCGGTGATCCCTTATACCGTACTTTTCTTCAAAACAAAGGTCTGCATGCCCCGGACGGAAGGTGGTTCTAAGATTTCCGTAGTCCTTTGAGTGCTGGGATGTATTGCGTATCATAAGCGAGATGGGACAGCCGGTAGTCACACCTTCGTAGACTCCGGAAAGGATCTCGACGGTGTCGCTTTCGCTCCTGGAAGTGGTAAGGGAAGAAGTGCCGGGCTTTCTGCGGTCAAGGTAACTCTGTATGTCTTCTGAAGTCAGGGGGAGTCCTGCGGGACATCCGTCTATCACTGCACCGAGGGCTGGTCCGTGGGACTCACCCCATGTGGTAACCCTGAAATTTTTTCCGAAAGTCGATCCGGCCATTTTTATCTCCTTCTGCCACGCTTAAGTAGCTCTAAAATAGTATTCTTTGACTTTTGCCTGACTAAACATTATCATTATGAATTGCAGACAGGTCAATTATAACATTATAGAGCCTCTGCATAACAACTTTATTTTATAAAATGAAAACTAAGCTGGCCGGGTGTTCTTAACATCGGGTAACAACGTTCGATGTCTGCATCCGAAATGGCGGAGTGTCAGATAAGCAAACGGAAGCAGTAGAAAGACGGAGGCAGAATTGAAATACGAGGTAATAACAACTGAAGGCCGTGCCAAAAGGGCAGTGATGGAAACTGTTCACGGTACCATACAGACTCCTGTTTTTATGAATGTGGGAACAGTAGCTGCCATAAAGGGCGCTGTGTCGGCAGAGGATCTTGAGAATATCGGCACCCAGGTGGAACTTTCAAATACATATCACCTGCATGTAAGGCCGGGCGACGAGGTCATAAAAAAGATGGGCGGCCTGCATAAGTTCATGAGCTGGAACAAGCCCATACTTACAGATTCAGGCGGATTCCAGGTCTTTTCCCTGGCTGGGTTAAGGAGGATAAAGGAAGATGGCGTGACATTCCAGTCCCATATTGACGGCAGGAAGATATTCATGGGGCCCGAAGAAAGCATGCAGATCCAGTCCAATCTGGGATCTACCATAGCAATGGCTTTTGATGAGTGTCCTCCTGCTCTTGCTGAAAGGTCATATGTGCAGCCTAGCGTTGACCGTACTACCAGATGGCTTGAGAGATGCCGCATAGAAATGGACAGGCTCAATTCCCTTGAGGATACCATAAATAAGGAACAGCTTCTTTTCGGAATAAATCAGGGAGCAATATTTCCGGATATTCGCATAGAGCATGCGAAGCGTATTACGGAAATGGATCTGCCTGGCTATGCCATAGGCGGCCTGGCTGTAGGCGAGAGCCATGAGGAAATGTACCACATTCTGGATGAAGTGGTTCCTTATCTTCCACAGAACAAGCCGGTTTATCTAATGGGAGTGGGAACCCCTGCAAATATTCTTGAGGCAGTGGACCGCGGCGTGGATTTCTTCGACTGCGTATATCCTACCAGGAACGGAAGGCATGCCCACCTTTATACAAATAAGGGCAAGATAAATCTTATGAACGCAAAATATGAGACTGACGACCGGCCTATAGAAGAAGGCTGCCAGTGTCCTGCCTGCAGGCGCTTTTCCAGGGCATATATCAGGCATCTGCTGAAGGCAAAGGAAATGCTGGGGATGAGGCTCTGCGTACTGCACAACCTTTATTTCTATAATCACCTGATGAAGGAAATCAGGGATGCCATAGAAGGCGGTGTCTTTGCTATGTACAAGAAGCATAAGTTAGAGGCACTGGAAGGTGAGAACTAAGATAAAAATGATAAGCTAAGTGTGGCAGATATCGTACATTTATGATAAGATTACGAATTAGCTGCCGAAAAAGAGTTTATCGGCACAAAGTATCAGTTTATTAGGAGGAAAAAACTATGGATATCAATATGTTACTTACAGATGCTGCGGCAGCCGGAACAGAAGGCGGTATGGGCAGCGTGGGACTTACTTACGGTATTTCTATCGTAGCAATGCTTGCAATCTTTTATTTCCTTATGATCCGTCCCCAGAGGAAGGAACAGAAGAAAATGCAGGAGATGCTGCAGGAGATGGAAGTCGGCGATGTTGTAGTTACCACAAGCGGTTTTTATGGCGTGCTTATCGATATCACTGAAGAAGATGTTATCGTTGAGTTCGGAAGCAATAAGAACTGCCGTATCCCTATGAGAAAATCTGCTATCGCTCAGGTAGAAAAAGCAGAGAAATAAAGCGAGGTTAATATATCATGAAGCTGAATATTGTATGTATTCCCGGTGACGGCATCGGTCCCGAAATAGTTACAGAAGCGAAAAAGGTTTTAAATAAAGTGGCTTCAGTTAACGGCCATGAAATGGATTTTACGGATATCCTTATGGGCGGTGCATCAATCGATGTGCACGGCGTGCCGCTCACTGATGAAGCAATAGAGACTGCCAAGGCTGCGGATGCAGTGCTTATGGGATCTATCGGCGGTGATACCAATACTTCACCCTGGTATAAGCTTTCCCCTGAAAAGAGGCCGGAAGCAGGATTGCTTAAGATAAGAAAGAGCCTTGGGCTTTTTGCAAATCTCCGTCCTGCGATCCTTTATCCGGAACTCAGGGGAGCATGTCCTTTAAAGGAAGAAATATCCGTTAAAGGCTTCGATATGCTTATTATGAGAGAACTTACCGGCGGACTTTATTTCGGTGAAAGACATACTGTAGAGAAGGACGGCCAGAAAGTCGCTACTGATACTCTTACATATTCGGAGGCAGAAATCCGCAGGATCGCCATAAAAGGATTTGAGATTGCCATGAAGAGACGCAGAAAAGTAACAAGTGTCGACAAGGCAAATGTCCTTGATTCTTCAAGGCTCTGGAGGGCTGTTGTAAACGAAGTTGCAAAGGATTTCCCTGAGGTTACCCTTGAGCATATGCTGGTGGACAACTGCGCGATGCAGCTTGTGAAGGATCCTTCGCAGTTTGATGTTATCCTTACAGAGAATATGTTCGGTGATATTCTTTCAGATGAGGCATCAATGGTGACAGGATCTATAGGAATGCTTGCCAGTGCTTCACTGAATGATACAAAGTTCGGGCTTTATGAGCCCAGCCACGGTTCAGCACCGGACATTGCGGGCAAGGATCTGGCTAATCCAATCGCAACCATACTTTCAGCGGCAATGATGCTCAGGTACAGCTTTGATCTTGATAAAGAAGCTGATGCCATAGAGTCAGCTGTAGATAAGGTATTAAAGGATGGTTACAGAACAGGCGACATCATGTCTGAGGGCTGCAGAAAAGTAGGCTGCAGGGAAATGGGTGACCTGATCGCAGAACGTATATAAAAGAACATTCAAAGCGCCGCATGAATGCGGTAGAAGGAGGAAAAAATGAACAGTGATGCAGTACTCAGAGGCTTGCAGCAGGCACCTCACAGAAGTTTGTTTAATGCACTTGGCTTTACCGAGGAAGAAAAGAAAAAGCCTTTGATCGGTATTATTTCATCGTTCAATGAGATTGTGCCCGGACATATGAATATCGATAAGATCACTGAAGCTGTAAAGCTTGGCGTTGCTGAAGCAGGAGGAATGCCTGTAGTAATGCCTGCAATTGCTGTATGTGACGGAATAGCCATGGGCCATACGGGGATGAAATATTCATTGGTAACCCGTGATCTGATCGCTGATTCAACAGAGTGTCTTGCAAGGGCTCACGGCTTTGACGCACTTGTAATGATCCCTAACTGTGACAAGAATGTTCCCGGACTTTTAATGGCTGCGGCAAGGGTTAATATTCCTACAGTATTTGTTTCAGGCGGTCCCATGCTGGCAGGCCGTGTTGACGGAAGGAAGAGATCCCTTTCCTCAATGTTTGAGGCTGTAGGCTCCGTGTCTGCCGGTACAATGACGGAAGAAAAGCTGGCTGAATACGAGGAAAAAGTCTGCCCTACATGCGGTTCCTGTTCCGGTATGTATACTGCCAACTCAATGAACTGCCTAACTGAAGCAATCGGTATGGGACTCCGCGGAAACGGAACCATTCCTGCTGTTTACTCTGCACGTATCCGTCTGGCTAAGACGGCCGGATATAAAGTAATGGAGATGCTTGAGAAGAATATCCGTCCCAGGGATATAATGACTGAAGATGCATTCATGAATGCACTGACAGTAGATATGGCGCTGGGATGCTCCACAAATACAATGCTTCATCTTCCCGCCATTGCTCATGAGGCAGGCGTAGAGATCAATATGGAAATTGCAAATGAGGTTTCCGACAGGACTCCTAATCTCTGCCATCTTGCACCTGCAGGTCCTACATATATGGAGGACTTAAATGAGGCCGGCGGTGTATATGCTGTTATGAATGAGCTGAATAAAAAAGGTCTCCTGAAGACAGAATGCATGACCGTTACAGGTAATACTGTCGGAGAAAATATTAAGGATGCTGTAAACAAGGATCCTGAGGTAATCAGGCCTATTGATGATCCGTTTATGCCCAACGGCGGAATTGCTGTTCTTAAGGGTAATCTTGCACCTGATACAGGTATCGTAAAGAGAAGTGCAGTTGTTCCTGAAATGATGGTTCACGAAGGTCCTGCAAGGGTATTTGACTGTGAAGAGGATGCAATTGCTGCAATCCTTGGCGGCAAGATAAAGGAAGGCGATGTTGTTGTCATCAGATATGAAGGACCTAAGGGCGGTCCCGGAATGAGGGAAATGCTCAATCCTACATCTGCAATAGCGGGAATGGGACTTGGCGCATCTGTTGCACTTATCACAGACGGAAGATTTTCCGGTGCTTCAAGGGGAGCTTCCATAGGTCATGTTTCACCTGAGGCTGCAGTGGGCGGACCCATAGCATTTGTTCATGAAGGAGATATTATCTCAATCGATATCCCGGCCAACAAGCTGGATGTTAAGATATCCGATGAAGAGATGGCTAAGAGAAAGGCAGAGTGGAAACCTGTAACAAAGGAGGTTACGGGATATCTTGCAAGATACCGTGAACTTGTTACTTCCGGAAATACCGGGGCAATACTTAAGATCCCCGGGAAAGACTGAATAAGATAAGTGACTATTCTAAACAGTTACTAAAAAAAGCTATCAGGAGGAACAGATACAGATGGCCGGCAGAGCTAAAATTGCTTCAGCAAAAAGTGATGCAGTAAAGAAAAGTACAAGGACAGGAAAGAATGCTCCCCGTGAGCTGACAGGCTCACAGATCGTTATAGAGTGTCTGAAAGAGCAGGGAGTTGATACTGTTTTCGGATATCCGGGCGGCACTATACTTAATGTGTATGACGAGCTTTACAAGCATTCGTCAGAGATAAAGCATATACTTACAAGCCATGAACAGGGCGCAGCCCATGCGGCAGACGGTTATGCAAGAGCTACCGGAAAAGTGGGAGTGTGCCTGGCAACAAGCGGTCCCGGTGCTACCAACCTTGTCACCGGTATTGCTACCGCATATATGGACAGTGTACCTTTGGTTGCCATTACTGCAAATGTTACGCTTCCCTGGCTGGGAAAAGATACTTTCCAGGAGGTTGATATAGCAGGCATCACTATGCCTATAACAAAGCACGGATATATCGTAAAGGATGTTACGAAGCTTGCTGATACCATTCGCAGGGCTTTCCAGATCGCAAGGAGCGGAAGACCCGGTCCGGTTCTTGTGGACATCACAAAGGATGTGACTGCTGCTACATGCCTTTATACCCCGGCCAAGCCTGTTATGCCTGCTGAAAAAAAGCAGTATGACAATGAGGATATCAAAAAAGCAGTTGAGCTGCTTAAGAATTCCGAAAAGCCCCTGATCTATGTGGGTGGAGGAGCTGTCATAAGCGGCGCATCAAAGGAATTGTCTGAGTTTGCGGAAAAGCTTGATGCACCTGTGTGCGGCTCACTTATGAGTAAAGGCTCTTTTGACGAAAACAGTGACAGATATACGGGCATGATCGGTATGCATGGCTCCAAGACCACAAACAGAGCCGTATGCGAATGTGACCTGCTGATCTCACTTGGGGCGAGGTTCTCTGACCGTGTAATATCCAATCCTAAGACTTTTGCATCTCAGGCAAAGATCCTTCACATAGATATCGATGCGGCGGAGATAAATAAGAATATCCAGACCACCAGTGCTGTTGTTGGTGACTTAAAAGAGGTACTTGCTCTTATAAATAAAAAGCTTACAGCGCAAAAGCATACGGAATGGATGAAGCATATTAAGACTATGAAAAAGGAAATGCCGCTTTCATACGATAAGAGTATGCTGACCTGTCCTTATGTGATCGAAGAGCTTTACAAAGCAACTAAGGGCAATGCCATAATCTCAACGGATGTGGGACAGCATCAGATGTGGGCCGCTGAATATTATAAATTCAAGGAGCCAAGGACATTTATCACATCCGGCGGACTCGGTACTATGGGATACGGCCTCGGAGCCGCTATCGGTGCCAAAGTGGGAAGACCGGACAAGGTGGTTGTTAATATCGGCGGTGACGGGTGCTTTAGAATGAATATGAATGAGCTGGCAACCGCATCAAGATATAATATTCCTATTATTCAGATAGTGGTTAATAACCATGTGCTTGGAATGGTAAGACAGTGGCAGACTCTTTTCTATGGTGAGCGTTATTCACAGACCGTGCTTGATGATGCTGTGGATTTTGTAAAAGTTGCCGAAGGACTCGGCTGCGAAGCAGTACGCATCACTAAGAAAGAAGAGGTCGCACCTGCGATTAAAAGGGCACTTAAAGCAAAGGGACCGTTTGTCATCGACTGCCAGATAGAGAAAGACGACAAGGTATTTCCTATGGTTCCCGGTGGAAAGCCGCTTGATACTGCCTTTGATGCAGATGATCTGGCAAAAGAAAAAGGTTAAACGAAATCTTAATTGACTTAATAATATGTTTGGTAGTAAACTTTTATAGTCTTTACTGAAAAGACAGATACTCTTTAGTACGTCCGTGACTTGAATTTGTTTCGGACTGTCCTGAATAGTCATATATCATTTACCTACAAGGAGGAAAAAGAAGTGAGCAGAGTGTACAATTTCTCGGCCGGACCGGCAGTATTACCCGAGGAAGTATTAAAAGAAGCTGCAGAGGAGATGCTGGATTACCGCGGATGTGGAATGTCCGTTATGGAGATGAGCCACAGGTCAAAGGTATACGACGAGATAATCAAGACAGCAGAGGCTGACCTTCGTTCGCTTTTAAATGTTCCCGATAATTATAAGGTGCTTTTTCTTCAGGGTGGAGCACACCTTCAATTTGCACAGATTCCCATGAACCTTATGAAGAATAAGGTTGCCGATTATATTGTTACAGGTCAGTGGGCAAAGAAGGCTTACAATGAAGCTAAGCTTTATGGTACGGCAAACAAGATCGCATCTTCCGAGGATAAGACATTCTCATATATTCCCGACTGCTCAGATCTTCCTATATCACCTGATGCAGACTATGTATATATCTGTGAGAACAATACTATCTACGGAACAAAGTTCAAGACTCTGCCTAACACTAAGGGCAAGACTCTTGTTTCGGATGTATCTTCATGCTTCCTGTCAGAGCCTATGGATGTTACAAAGTACGGCCTTATCTATGGCGGTGTTCAGAAAAATATCGGTCCTGCAGGTGTTGTTATCGTTATCATCAGGGAAGATCTTGTTACAGATGATGTACTTCCCGGAACACCTACCATCATGAAGTATAAGACACAGGTTGATGCAGAGTCGCTCTACAACACTCCTCCCTGCTACGGAATCTATATCTGCGGCAAGGTGTTCAAGTGGATTCAGAAGATGGGCGGCCTGGATGCAATGAAGCAGATCAATGAAGAAAAGGCTGCAATACTTTATGATTACCTGGATGAGTCTGAAATGTTCAAGGGGACAGTACGCAAGGAAGACAGATCGCTTATGAATGTGCCTTTCGTAACAGACAGTGAGGAGCTTAATGCCAAGTTCATCGCCGAGGCTAAGGCTGCAGGATTTGAAAATCTCAAGGGTCACAGATCTGTGGGCGGCATGAGGGCTTCCATTTACAATGCTATG
>JAGBLN010000042.1 GCA_017635395.1 Lachnospiraceae bacterium | reverse complement strand
TAGGCAGGAGGATATTCTTAGGAAGCAATCTTTTTTCAAAGGGCGCATGCTTGGGAGCTGTAGAGAAGAACTCATCCGTAAAGGCAGAAAAGGGCTATGTATTCCTTGGACCGGAAAGGCTTAAAGCAAACCTTGGAATGAATATAGTAAGGGAAGGACAGGATGCCTATATGGCATTGCTGGATGCTGGCAAGAACTGGTTCGATTCAGGCAGGGAGTGCGATCTTATCCTTGAGGACTCAGGTCCCATAGAGATAATAGTGACCCCTCTTAACGGGAAGAATGTCAGGAAGATTCCTATAGAACTTAAGGGATTTCCTAAGCGGCCGGCTAAGGCTTCAAGGATCCATCTTGAGATACGGATGGCATCGGAAACGAAAGCTGAGATAAAAATAACCGATCTGGGATTCGGCGAGCTTTATGCATCGTCAGGCCTGGAATGGAAGAGCGAGTTTACTCTGTAAAAGGAGACTGTTTTGGGTAAGATATATCAGTGCATAGGCAGGTATGCCGAAACCCCATATACGATAAAGAATACCTACATCCGCGTTTATTGTGTGGAGGAGCTTTGTTTTTATATTTTCCATAATGCGGAAATGATAGATGAGTCCTTTGCGGGCAATGAGCTTATTGAGTGGCTGGCTGAGGAATGCAGCCTAAAGGATCTGGCTTCTGAGCTTCGTCAGGTTATGCGTCAGAGCATCAGGCCGGAGGCTTTTGCGGAAAGGATACTTAGCTACTGTCATTATGCGACGGAGCGTGAGATAAAGGATACCGCAAAGGTAGTCCGTTCGGCACATGATATGGACGGCGTCAGCAGGGAACAGGTGCTGGCTGAGTATTTCCTGAAAAGCGGCAGGGTGGCGTTAGCATTTAAGTGTTTTGAACGCATCATAAACAATCCTGCAAATGAAGGCAACAAAAAGCTGTTAGCCCTTGCATACTATGACCTTGGCGTGATTTTTTCAAAGCTGTTTTACTATAAAGAAGCTGCATGGCATTTCAAGAAATCCTATGATATGACCGGCGATAAGCAGGCAGAGTTTTCCTATCTTGCGGCCAAAAGGATGGAGCTTGGCGAAAAGGAATACCTTAAGTTCATAGGTACGCTTCCTCCGGAATATACGGAGATAATGAATGTGGAAAAGACGATGCAGGCCATAGAGGGTGAGTTTAAGCAGAGTAGGAATATTCGAAGCATCGACTTGATGAAGGATGAATTCCGGAGCTTTATGATGGAGTAGGATAGTGAACATTTTCGCTGCTATTAAAAAGAAGTGGGAAAAATGGTACTACGGTGACTTTGAAGAAGAACCGGAGGAATGGGATGAAGATGCCCCACGCAAATCTGAGCATTACCTGGGGGATGCGGATTCCAGGACCGTCTATGTGCTTGAAGCCCTGGGACAGATGGCAGAAGCGGCTGACAAGGCCGACCAGAGCAGGGCTGAATATGAGGCAGTTACATCATTGCTCATGGATATGGAGCAGATTGAAAAGCTCTCAAATGATGTAAAGGTTCAGATAGCAGACCTGGCAGACCAGATAGCAAAAAGGGAAAAGGCCAGAAGAGAACTGTTCCTAAAGACCGGCAACATGAAGGAAAAGCGGCTGCTCCTGATGGAACGCTATGAGGAAGAAATTCCTGCAGGAATAGGCAAGATAAGGGATGCTGAAAAATACAGGAAACTGATCTTAAGGGATCTTAAGAAGCTGGAAGCCGAAAGGCATTCTTACAGGTATCAGCTTAGGGAAGCGAACATAACCATTGCTAATACCAGGGGAATAGCATTAATATGCGTGGGTGCGATGCTGGTGAGCATTATTCTTCTGGCTGCGTTACAGCTTGGGTATGAAATGGATGTCATATGGGGATACCTTATGATATGTGCGGCAGGAGCCCTGACACTTACGGTACTCTTTGTCAGATATGCTGATGCAGGCAAGGAAAAAAAGCGGCTGGAGAAAACCAGAAACCATATGATAACGCTTCACAATACCGTAAAGATCCGGTATGTGAACAATACCAAGCTTCTCTCATACCTGTATATGAAATATGACGTGGAATCCGCCGACGAGCTTGAGGACTACTGGAATACATATACTGCCGAGGTAAAGGCAAGGCAGAAGGATCAGGAGCTTAAGCAGGAACTGGAGTATTATTACGATTCCCTGACGGATGTACTGAGCCGTCATTCAGTAGAGGATCCTGAGATTTGGATAAAGCAGACGGCGGCGCTTGTTGATCCCAGGGAAATGGTTGAGGTCCGCCACGGGCTGATCGCAAGGCGGCAGAAATTACGGGAACAATTGGAATACAACGAGGATGTGGCAAGGAAAGCCCAGGATAAGATCAAGGAGCTGGCAAGAGCATATCCCCAGTATTCGGATGAAATAGCAGATATAGTAGACAGATACGAAGGCACATAAATAAGGAGGAAAAAATGGCAACAGACAGTTATTCAAGCCCTTTATCAGAAAGGTATGCAAGTAAGGACATGCAGTATATCTTCTCTCAGGATATGAAGTTCCGTACCTGGAGGAGACTGTGGATAGCCCTGGCAGAAACAGAAAAAGAACTGGGACTTACCGCAATAACCGATGAGATGATAGAGGAACTCAAAGCACATAAGGATGATATCAATTACGATGTGGCAAGAGCACGTGAAAAAGAAGTGCGTCATGATGTTATGAGCCATGTATATGCATACGGTGTTCAGTGCCCTAAGGCAAAGGGAATCATTCATTTGGGAGCAACATCCTGCTACGTTGGTGATAACACGGATATTATAGTTATGAATGAAGCTTTGAAGCTTGTTCGTAAGAAGCTTGTAAGTGCTATTGATGAACTTGCTGCATTTGCCAAAACATACAAGGATGTACCTACCCTTGCTTTTACTCATTTTCAGCCGGCTCAGCCTACTACGGTAGGTAAGAGGGCAACACTCTGGATCAATGAATTTATGATGGATCTGGAGGATCTTGAGTATGTGATGGGAACTCTTAAGCTTTTAGGTTCAAAGGGTACTACCGGTACCCAGGCAAGCTTCCTTGAGCTTTTCCATGGCGACCAGGAAACAATAGATAAGATTGATCCTATGATCGCTGAAAAGATGGGCTTCAAGGCATGCTATCCCGTATCAGGCCAGACCTATTCCAGAAAGGTTGATACCAGGGTCTGCAATGTGCTTGCAGGAATTGCTGCAAGTGCCCATAAGATGAGCAACGATATCAGACTGCTGCAGCATCTTAAGGAAGTGGAGGAGCCTTTTGAAAAGAATCAGATCGGATCGTCAGCAATGGCGTATAAACGCAATCCCATGCGTTCCGAGCGTATTGCATCACTTTCAAGATATGTAATGATAGATGCGTTAAATCCTGCTATAACATCAGCAACCCAGTGGTTTGAGCGTACCCTTGATGATTCTGCTAATAAGCGTATATCAGTTGCTGAGGCTTTTCTTGCTACAGACGGTATTCTTGACCTTGTGCTTAATGTAGTGGATGGCCTGGTTGTTAATGACAAGGTTATAACAAAGCACCTTCTGAGCGAGCTTCCGTTCATGGCTACGGAGAACATAATAATGGATTGCGTAAATGCAGGCGGAGACAGACAGGAGCTTCACGAAGAGATAAGACAGCTGTCCATGAAGGCCGGCGCTCATGTTAAGAAGGAAGGCCTGGAGAATAACCTTCTTGAGCTGATAGCTGAGGATGATATGTTCGGACTTACCAAGGAACAGCTGGATGCAAGGATGAATCCTGCAGACTATGTGGGTCGTTCACCGATCCAGGTTGATAAGTATCTTAAGGACTTCGTACAGCCGGTGCTGGATGCAAGAAAGGATCTGAAGGTAGAAGGCAGCGAGATCAAGGTATGATATTTGAACTTGTAGTTTTGTAACCTTGAAACAGTTAGGCCTGTATGGTATATTTTGAAATGTTGTTCGGTACAGCCGAAGCACTTATTGCTGATGGCGTACAAAAGAATGCAGTTTTAGGAAATTTAAGGAGGAAGCAACGATGGTAAAGGCTGTCGTGGGTGCAAACTGGGGAGACGAAGGCAAGGGCAAGATAACTGACATGCTTGCGACCGATGCAGATGTGGTTGTAAGGTTTCAGGGCGGAGCCAATGCCGGGCATACCATAAAGAACAAATACGGAAAGTTTGCTCTGCATACACTGCCCAGCGGCGTGTTCAGTGAGAATACTGTAAATGTGATCGGAAGCGGCGTGGCGCTTAATGTTCCGAAGTTTTTTGAGGAAATTGAGGAGATAACGAAAAAGGGCGTACCCATGCCTAAGATAATGATCTCCGACAGGGCTCAGGTCGTTATGCCTTATCATATTCTTTTCGACCAGTATGAAGAGGAAAGGCTTGCAGGAGCGGCTTTCGGTTCCACCAAGTCGGGCATAGCTCCTTTCTATTCAGATAAGTTTGCAAAGATCGGCTTCCAGGTAAATGAGCTCTTTGATGATGAGCTTATAAAGACCAAGCTTGAGAGAGTGCTGGTACAGAAGAATGTCCTTCTTGAGCACCTTTACCATAAGCCCCTGCTTTCCGTAGCTGAGCTTTACAAGACTCTTTGCGAGTATAGGGAAATGGTAAGGCCTTATGTGGGTGATACAGCATTATTCCTGGGTGAAGCACTAAAAAACGGAAAGACTGTCCTTATGGAGGGACAGCTGGGAACCCTTAAGGATGCTGATCACGGCATTTATCCTATGGTTACCTCGTCAAATACTATTGCATCCTACAGTGCAGTGAGCGCAGGCATCCCGCCTTATGAGATCAAGCAGATCATCACTGTCTGCAAGGCGTATTCATCAGCAGTAGGCGGCGGTGCGTTTGTTTCCGAAATCTTCGGCGATGAGGCAAATGAGCTGCGTGACAGAGGCGGTGACGGCGGCGAGTACGGTGCTACCACAGGAAGGCCCAGAAGAGTAGGCTGGTTTGACTGCGTGGCTTCAAGGTACGGCTGCAGGCTTCAGGGAACAACCGATGTGGCATTTACGGTTGTGGATGTTCTTGGCTATCTTGATGAGATTCCTGTATGCGTTGCATATGAGATAGACGGCAAGGAGACAGGCGAGTTCCCTGTTACACATCTTTTGGAAAAGGCAAAGCCTGTAATAAAGACTCTTCCAGGATGGAAGTGCGATATACAGGGCATCCGCAAGTATGAGGACCTGCCGGAGAACTGCAGGAAGTACATCGATTTTGTAGAGGAACAGATCGGATATCCCATCACAATGGTTTCCAACGGTCCTGCAAGAGAGGATATAATCTACAGGGAAAGCAAGCTGAAATAAGCGGATTGATAAATATGTTTCTTTCTTAGGTAGGTGGGGATTTCCCCACCTACTGTCAGCATTAGTGTTTGAGGAGTTATATGAGTATTCTTGAAGGATTAAATGAAAGACAGTATGAGGCGGCAAGCCACCTGGAGGGACCGCAGCTTATCATAGCCGGTGCGGGCTCTGGAAAGACCAGGGTGCTTACCCACCGCATCGCATATATGATAAAGGAGTGCGGGATCGATCCTTTCAATATCATGGCCATAACTTTCACCAATAAGGCTGCCGGGGAAATGAGGGAGCGTGTTGACCGCATAGTGGGAGAAGGCTGTGAGGCTGTATGGGTAATGACCTTCCATGCTACCTGCGTGCGGATACTCAGGCGCCATATTGACCATATTGGCTATGACAACAATTTCACCATATACGATTCGGATGACAGCAAGTCCGTAATGCGTGAGGTCTTCAAGAAATTAAACATCGATACCAAATACCTGAAGGAGGCTACGGCTCTCAGGGCTATCTCCAATGCCAAGGATGAGTGCCTGGGGCCTAATGAGTATGCGGAAAAATACGGCCGTCAGTATGACAAGCGTGAAATATCCCAGGCCTACGAAATGTATCAGAAGACTTTAAAGGATAATAACGCCCTGGATTTTGATGACCTTATCAGGCTGACGGTGGCACTTTTTAAGCGCTGCCCTGATGTGCTGGAAACATACCAGAACAGGTTCAAATATATCATGGTGGATGAGTACCAGGATACGAATGACGCCCAGTTTGAACTGGTTCGTCTCTTGGCGTCAAAGAATAAGAACCTGTGCGTTGTGGGTGATGATGACCAGTCCATATACAAATTCCGTGGTGCGAATATTAAGAACATACTTAATTTTGAGGAACATTTCCCCGGCGCCAAGGTTGTCAAGCTGGAACAGAACTACCGCAGTACCCAGAATATCCTTAATGCAGCAAATGCCGTGATAAAGAATAACAGGGGCAGGAAGAATAAGGAACTCTGGACGGAAAGGGATGAAGAGGAGCTGGTTCATTTTAATGTATATCAGAGTGGGCGGGATGAAGCATCTGAGGTCATGGACCAGATAGAGAGGATGAAGAGAAGGGGAGTTGCAGATTTCGGGGACTTTGCTATTCTCTACAGGACGAATGCCCAGTCAAGGGAATTTGAAGAACAGCTGGTAAGAAGGAATATTCCCTATTATCTGGTGGGAGGAGTGAACTTCTATTCCAGGCGAGAGATCAAGGACCTGCTGGCATACTTAAAGACAATAGACAACGCAAGGGATGACCTGTCCGTAAAGCGCATAATAAATGTGCCTAAAAGGAGCATCGGCCCCACGACTGTTGAAAAAATCATGGCATTTGCGGATAGCAACGGACTTGGGTTCTTTGATGCCTGTGCCCTTGCAGAAGAAATTCCGGGATTGAATAAGGCGGCGGCAAAGGTGTCAGGTTTTGTGGATCAGATCGTGGCCTTTAGGGAGTGCCTGGCTAAAGACGGCATGACGGCGGCCTTAAAGAAAATAATAGCTGATACCGGCTACTATGAGGAAATAAGAAAAGCTGACGAGGATGATGCCGAGGACAGGCTGGCAAATATCGACGAAATGATCAGCACCCTGCAGCAGTTTGAAAATGACCATCCTGATGGAACTCTGTCGCAATTCCTTGAGGATGTGGCCCTTGTGTCTGACCTGGATAATGCAGATGATGAAAGCTCAAGGGTATTGCTGATGACCATACATTCCGCAAAGGGACTGGAGTTCCCTATAGTATTTTTGTGCGGCATGGAAGACGGAGTATTCCCCGGATATATGTCCATAAACAGCGGCAATGACGAAGACATAGAGGAAGAAAGAAGGCTTGCCTATGTAGCAATCACCAGGGCAAAAGACATCCTGTTTATATCAGCTGCCAGGGGGCGTATGGTAAGGGGCGAAACATCATATAATCCTGTCAGCCGTTTTGTCCGTGAAATTCCTGAGGAACTTCTGTCTGCTGATACTGATGACACGAAGGGCTATCTTGACTACAGTCGCAGCAGGGCGAGCGAGCCGGAAAGATATGCATCCATACCGAAGTCTGTTGACATAGAAAAGGCGGCGGCATCGGGGCTCTTTAAGAAAAATGCAATGGCGGCATTAGGCGGGGAGAGCAAAAGCAGGCCTGTTTATGAAAAGAAACAGGAAACGGTGAAAACAAGCCGGCCGGTGGTACTTAAAAAAGCCGGTGAAATGAAATTCGGAAAGCCCGACTATGAGGTGGGCGACAGGGTAAGGCATGTTAAATTCGGAGAGGGTACCGTACTGGCGATAGAGAAGGGCGCAAGGGACTATCAGGTGACTGTGAATTTTGATGCGGCCGGACAGAAGATCATGTACGCAGGTTTTGCGAAGCTTCAGAAGTGCTGAAAATTCGTATAGTAAAAAGTTAAAAAATGTGGTAATATATTTTGCATATGGGGGGCGAGATCGTCTCACAACTATAATATGAAAGGCGGTATTCTATAATGTTAAAGATGGATGATGTGCTGGCAGCAGTAAAGTTAACAGATTTCCTCAGAAAGAAGAAAGAGGAAGAAGTAGAGGAGAAGGCAACAAAGAATGTTTGGAAGACGGTTCTTATCATTTTAGGTATCGTTGTTGTTGCAGCAGTTGTTGCATTTGCTATCTATAAGTTCATGACTCCTGATTATCTCGATGATTTCGATGATGATTTTGATGATGACTTCGATGATGATTTCTTTGATGACGATGATGTTGTTGAGGATGAGACAAAGAAGATTGAAGACTGATCTTAAATGAATTTTGTTAAAGGCGGGAACAGTCAGTTCCCGCTTTTTTTTACTTATCACACGGGCTTCGTAAGGATTGGTTAAAAATCGGTTGGTTAGGGTATGAGATTAAAAAAAGGCGAGATTTACAATGGAACAGTAGAAAAGATGGATTTCCCGAATAAGGGAAGGGTACGGGCAGTCGAAAACGAGGACGGCATTGAGTTCGTGTCCGTAAAGAATGCCCTTCCGGGGCAGATGGTGGAGTACAGGCTTACAAAGAAGAGCCATGGCCGTGCGGAAGGATTGCTTAAGTCAGTCATAGAGCCGGCGGAATGTGAGACTGACGACAAGTGCCCAAACGCGGGAATATGCGGTGGCTGTCTGTATCAGGGATTTCCCTATGAAGAGACCTTGCGGATAAAGGAAGAGCAGGTAAGGGGACTTTTAAAGGGATACATAGAGGCATCGGACATCGTATATGATGGGATCGCTGCAAGCCCACTTGAATGCGGTTACAGGAACAAAATGGAATATACCTTCGGGGACAGCTATAAGGACGGTCCCCTGGCTCTTGGCCTTCATAAGCGCGGGAGCTTTTACGACATAGTGGATGCGGATGCCTGCCGGATAGCGGACAGGGATTTCGGGATGATACTGGAACATACCAGGAGATTCTTTGCGGAAAGAAACGTTCCCTTTTATCACAGGATGAATCATGACGGAGTATTAAGACACCTGCTTCTCCGTAAGGCAGCAAAGACAGGTGAGATACTGGCGGCTCTTGTGACATCTTCAGAACGTGTTGAGGATGGTCTGTGGGAAGCGTGGAAGGAAGAACTGCTTTTTTTAGATATTTCGGGTCATTATTCAGGCATACTGCATATAATAAATGACTCAGAGGCAGATGCCGTAAAATGCGATTCTATGGAAGTTCTTTACGGCCGGGATTATTTTGAAGAAGAGATATTGGGGCTTAAATTTAAGATAACACCCTTTTCATTCTTCCAGACCAACAGTTTAGGAGCGGAGCTGTTATACGATAAGGCAAGGCGTTATATCAGGGATCATATATGCGGCGGGATGGTATTCGACCTGTACAGCGGAACGGGAACCATTGCACAGCTGCTGGCGCCGGTTGCCGGAAAAGTGGTCGGCGTGGAAATAGTGGAAGAAGCAGTGATCGCCGCAAGAGAGAATGCGAAAGCTAACGGACTTTCAAATTGTGAATTCATTGCCGGTGATGTCCTGAAGGTACTTGATGACTTTAAGGATGCAAAGCCCGACTGCATAATCCTGGATCCGCCAAGAGACGGAGTAAATCCCAAGGCTTTAAGCAAGATACTGGCATATAATGTTGATAATATAGTCTATATCTCCTGCAAGCCTACCAGCCTTGCCAGGGATATGGCGGCTATAAGTTATGCCGGCTACAGAATAAAAAGATGGGGCATGGTAGATATGTTCCCCTTCACAGGAAATATAGAAACCGCCTGCCTTTTGGTACGGACCTAAGATTTATAAAATGACGAGCGCCGAACAATTGTAGTATAACAAGGATGTTGTACAGCAATTGTGAGGGAACAGCGAGCCATGGATGGCGAGCGCCGAACAATTGTAGTATAATTGTATCTGTTGCGGACAGACAGGGGTTTTTACGGATCTGTCCGTGGTTTACCTGGGAGGATGATAAAAATGAAAAAGAAAAGGCTTGCATTAATATTGGTCGCGATGATGGTGGTAATGACCTGTGCATGCAGCGGGGCGGATGAAAATGTGGCTGTACAGGCGCAGGATGCTGATACAGCGGCTGCTGCTGTGTCATCGGATGTTTTGTATGCATCCACACATGAGGTGACAGATTCACCGGAATGGGTAAGCGCTCTTCCGGCTGCGCAGGATGAGTCGGCCACGCAGCTGTTCATCGTTGCTGCAATGGGGATGGATAAGACTACGGCCACTATCACGATGCATGAGCGTGCTGAAGACGGAACCTGGAAACAGGTGCTTTCCACTCCCGGTTTTGTTGGTAGAAACGGTCTGTGTCCTGATGCAGATCATGCAGAGGGCTGCGGTCAGACGCCTGTGGGAACATACGGATTCAATAAGGCTTTCGGCATAGCGCCTGATCCGGGCTGTGCGATCCCCTATGTGCAGGTGGATGATGACACATACTGGTCCGGAGACATGAATGAAGGCATGCACTATAATGAAATGGTGGATATTAAGGACTATCCTGATCTGGATATGGAAAATAGTGAACATATAGTTGACTATGACTATCAGTATCAGTACTGCCTTAATATAAGCTTCAATGATGCCGGAACACCGGGAAGGGGATCTGCGATCTTCCTTCACTGCTTTGGTCCGGAGAAACCATATACAGGCGGATGTGTGGCTGTTCCCGAGAATATAATGAACCTTATCATGCAGAGGGTACAGCCTGACTGCGTGGTTGTGATCGATACAATGGATGAGTTAACAGGGACCGAATAAAGCATAACATAATAAATGGTATCTGCATAATATGCGGCAGAAAGGGGAGATATGAAAAAGAGGAGTTTGAAGCTTGCAGGCATACTGCTGAGTGCGGTGATGCTCTGCGGTTGTGCAGTTAACCCCGGTAATGGGGCTGAGCCGGTGATGCAGGAGGAAACTGAACCTACCGAAGAGTCTGCTGAAAATGAAGATGAAGATAGCGGTAAGGCAAACGACCGGGAAGAAAGCAGCGAAATGCCTGAAGAACAGGATGTAGCGGCGGAACTTTCACAGGAGGATTACGAGGCTCTTTATTCGCCGGTAATCGATGAGATCATGAATACCATAGAAGAAGGATATGATTATGAGAAATCTTATGAATATCTGTCGGAAGGGCTCATTGAAAGGCTCATGTATGGCGAAAAGGACAGCCTTCCTGATGAGATCGGTTACTGGCTTGAGGATTACAGCGGTGACGGGGTTCCTGAGCTTCTTATAGGCTACAGTGAAGTTTATGAAACCGGCGAACAGGAAATGCATATTGAGGACAGTATCGTTGGAGTCTATACCATTAAAGACGGTAAGCCTTTTATGACCATAGAGGGTTGGGCAAGAAACAGCTATAGGCTGATGGATGATGGCCATTTTTATAATATCGGTTCAGGCGGCGCCATGAATACCATTATCGGCGAGTGCCACTTAAGTGAGGACGGAACAGAGGTTATCTGGGATTCCTTCTGCTTTACCGAAGGAAGGGCTGACGGCAGCTTTGCCATATTCTCCAATGACAGCGGAATTGCAGATATGGATATTTCCGATGAACTGGATATAGGCGAGGAAGAGTTTGAGCAGATCATGGATGAGTTTGAGCTTAGATGCGAGCTGATCGTATGGCTGCCGGTACGCGGATATGGTCAGGAACTGAACGATATAGACCAGTCCTATGTCCCCGACGACGAGGCAATGTACCTCTTTGAGGATTACTACCGTGATCCGACTCAGGCCAACTGGAAAGCTTTTATCAGTGCGGCTCCCAGCGATGCAGTTCTTTTTATCATTACCAATCCGGGTGATGACCTTATGGAACTGGTGGGTGAACCGATGCAGGTTGATAAGGCTACTTCCGATGTTGTAATAGCTGTTTCCCTTGAACCGGATACTAAGCTTACGCTTGAGGATGGCGAGGTGCTTTTCACGGATGACGGTGACATACATTGGAATCCCGAATCGGATAAGCTTTATGAAAAAACGATGGACCGGGGCGAGGCTATGGCTTTCAGTATGGTACTGCCTGAAGGCGTTCCTACAAGAGCTATGCAGGTAAGCACGCCTGATGCAGAGGGCATGTTCCTTGTGGCTACCCTTAGCGGTGAGTGGGACCAGCACAGCAAATTTATAACTGCAGAATAAATAATTATATGATTTCCGTGCTGTCAGACTTGCTGCAGGCATGGAAATCAGCAGAACAAAAAAGGAGGCTTAAAATGAACATCTTAGACAGAGTACAGGTAACAGACACGATAAAGTTCGTGGGAGCGGA
Organism: Lachnospiraceae bacterium; assembly: GCA_017635395.1. Lineage (GTDB taxonomy): Bacteria > Bacillota > Clostridia > Lachnospirales > Lachnospiraceae > NK4A136. The sequence continues at coordinate 71,252 of JAGBLN010000042.1, read as the reverse complement.
TGACCCCGAACTTGAGATTTTTGAGAGCCAGTACCCTACGGAGGGTATATCTTATAATTCATATGTGATCCTGGATGAGAAGATCGCTGTAATGGATACCGTTGATCCCAGGGGGACTGAGCAGTTTTTTACAAATCTTAAAAATGTATTAGGCGATAAGAAACCTTCATATCTGATCGTTCAGCACCTTGAGCCGGATCATGCGGCTAATATCGGAAAGCTTGCGGATATGTATCCGGAGATGGAGATCGTGGGAAGTGCCAAGACCATCCAGATGCTGCCCCAGTTCTTCGAAAATGACTTCACCGGCAGGTGCATTTCCGTTAAGGAAAATGACACCCTTTCACTGGGAAGCCATACATTGAGGTTCATTATGGCACCTATGATCCACTGGCCTGAAGTAATGGTAACTTACGAGGAGAGTGAGAAGGTTCTTTTTTCGGCTGACGCTTTCGGAACATTCAGTGCTCTTGAGAACGGCGAAGAGTGGATAGCTGATGCAAGCCACTATTACTTCAATATTGTAGGAAAGTACGGTGCACCGGTTCAGCAGCTTTTAAAGAAGGCAGCAGGACTGGATATAGCTGTTATCGCGCCTCTCCACGGTCCCGTACATAAGGATGATATAGCATTCATAGTTGAGACCTATGACAAGTGGAGCAGCTACAAGCCTGACAGGGAAGGAATCTTCATTCCTTATGCATCCATTCACGGCAATACCAAGAAAGCTGTTCTTGAATTTGCAAAAGAGCTTGAGGCTATGGGTGAGACAGTAAAGACCATGGACCTTACGGAAGAGGATGTGACAGAGGCTGTAGAGCAGGCTTTCCTTTATGACAGGATGATAGTATGTGCCTGCACCTACGACGGCGAGATATTCCCGCCCATGAATGACCTGCTTCATCACCTTAAGATCAAGGCTTTCCAGAACAGAAAGGTGGGAATCATTGAGAACGGTTCCTGGGCACCTGTTGCAGGCAAGAAGATGAAGGAGTACTTTGATGCCATGAAGGACATCACTGTAGTTGAGCCCATCGTGACCATCAAGTCCACAAGAAAGGCTTCCGATGCTCCTGCATTTGAGGCTCTTGCAAAGGCTATGGCAAAAGCATGATCTGATACCGGCAAAATGCGGATGAGAAACACTAAAAGGTCATTATAAAATTTATTTCGTACAATGATAAGAACCGGTACCTGTTGAGACGGCTGTAACGGCTTTTGCAGGTGCCGTTTTTTTGCGGGATTGCAGATAATATGAATTTGTGGTAAAATTGACGGGTTTTAATGGTGGAATGTGGTCTGCAGGCAGGAAAGCTTAAGTGTTTATGGAGAACGGCACATGGCAGGCATTTTTAAAAGAGTTGAAAAAAAATATCTGCTTACGGCAAAGAAGAGCGAGGCTTTTATTGAAAAGCTTGGCGACCGTATAATTCCGGATGAATACACGGACTATACTATCTGCAATGTGTACTATGACACGAAGGACTGCGACCTGATCAGAAGATCTCTTGATAAGCCCAAGTATAAGGAAAAATTCCGTGTGCGCTGCTATGGCACTGCCAAGGATGATACTAAGGTATACCTGGAGCTTAAGAAGAAGTGGAAAGGCGTGGTTTACAAACGCAGGGTGGGAATGCCCATGAGCGTTGCCGCAGCCTACCTTGAGGATGGAGTCTATCCCGAGGAGTATGACTGCCAGATATTCAGGGAGATAGATTACGCCATAAAGTTTTATGACTTAAGGCCTAATGTATTTCTGGCATATGACAGGATGGCATATGTGGTAAAGGATATGCCGGAGATAAGATTTACCATAGACCAGCATATCCGCAGCAGGAAGACAGACATGGATCTCCGTAAGGATACTCCATGCGACGAGCTTTATGAGGAAGATATGAGGCTTTTAGAGATAAAGGCACCGGATTCCCTTCCACTGTGGTTTGTGGAAATCATGGATGAGCTGAAGATACGCTCGTCCTCGTTCTCTAAGTACGGGAGAGTCTATCAGAGCAGGCTTAAGAATGACCTGGAGTCCAGCCAGGACACGGAATGCGTTCAGCAGAGGTTTACAGCCCAGCAGCTTGAATTAGCCTTTAACGGACTGGCTGAAACAGTGTGTGTCACTGACTGATTAGAATTAAAAATAAAAGTGAGGTAATGGTATGTTTCAGAGTTTACTTACTAACACGGCAGGACAGGTAACTGCATCAGGAGCTTTGATCTGTCTGCTTGCATCTCTATTATGTGGACTGATAATTTCACTGCTGTATATGTTTAAGTCCAGCTACACCAAGAGTTTTGCCATAGGTCTTATCCTTCTTCCGGCGCTGGTTCAGGTGGTCATCACAGTAGTAAACGGAAACCTTGGCGCGGCAGTATCCGTAATGGGTGCGTTCAGCCTGATCAGGTTCAGGTCACTGCCGGGAACTACAAAGGACATTACTTTCATATTCTTTGCAATGGCAGTAGGCCTTGCAAACGGAATGGGATATGTTTTCTACAGCGGCGGCACCACGCTTGTACTGGCTGTGATCTATCTTGTGCTTGTTCTGACCAAGTTCGGTGAGGGCAACAAGGGTGAAAAGAGCCTGAAGATACTTATACCTGAGGCACTCGATTATACTACGGTATTTGATGACACTTTCGAAAAGTATCTCACCAAGTCAGAGCTGGTAAGGGTTAAGACTACTGATTTAGGCAGCATATTTGAGCTTAACTATATGATCACCATCAAGGATCCTGCAAAGGAAAAGGAATTCGTGGATGAGCTCAGGACTAAGAACGGCAACCTGACCATTATCTGTTCAAGGCCCGTAAATCGTGCGCCGGAAGAAATGTAAGGACCGTTAACAAAATATGATCTGAGGAACCCACAGGGTATATTTACAGATTATCGATGCAATGATGCGCCGGTGGGCTGCGACCAGCAGCTATCGGCGCTTTTTACGGAGGAATGATATGAAGAAAAGATTAGCGGCGTTAAGCATATGTTTTGTGGCCGTGTTTTTCACGGCATGCACCCAGAACGGAAGCACCGTGAGCGGTGATGAGGCGGCATCTGACAACGGGGCTGTTTCGGCTCAGGATGCGGGCTGTGAATCGTCTGCGCCGGAAGGCGTAACTCAGGTGGAACATATAGATACTACAACAGAGGACGGCAGCGTGGCAGGTATTGATCTTTCAGACAGGGTATATAGCTTGTCTTTCCCGGCTTACAGCGAGAATTATGATTATTACGGTTACAAGGATGAAAAAGCCACATATATCGAAATGTCGGGGAATACGGCTAAAGTGACGGGTGATGATGCTGATGATGTGAGCGTTTCGGATGGTCTAATTAAGATAGGCGGAAAAGGGACATATGTGCTTTCCGGGGATTTTGAGGGACAGATTTACGCTGAGACAGAGGATAAGAATGTCCGGCTGGTTCTGAACGGCGTGGATATCACATCGCCTGACGGCCCTGCCATATGGACTGTAGGTGCAAAGAATCTGTATATAACCATGGCTGACGGAACGGAAAACAGCATATCCGACAGTGACAAGTATTCCACATCTGAAGCATCTGCGGCTATTTCAGCAGACTGTGACATGGTGATAAACGGCGGCGGCAAGCTTAGAGTCTGCGGCAATTATTCAAGGGCAATACATACAAAGGATGACCTGATACTCAGGAGCGGCAGCCTGGACATAACTGCTGTCGGCGATGCCGTTAAGGGAAAAGATTCCATAAAAGTCTACAGCGGGACGTATACGATCAATGCAGGCGGCAAAGGTCTGGTAGTCACGGAAAAGGAAGACGAGGAGAAAGGCTATTTCTATGTTGAAGGCGGTACAATAGGCATCACAGCCGGAGATGATGGGATACACTGCAACTGTGATGTGATGATAGTCGGCGGAGAGGTTGATATAAATGCCGGCGACGACGGGATTCATGCTGATAAGGTGGTGCTTTTGTATGATACGGATGTAAATGTGGCTAACTGCAAGGAAGGCATCGAGGGCACGGTCATTGACATGGTGGGCAGCGTAGTGAATGTGAACAGCTCCGATGACGGATTAAATGCTGCCGGCGATACGGAGGAATCAGAGGATGACGGTGATGAAGCACCCTGGGATTTCATGGCAGGAAATGAAGGAAATGTCATTTATCTGGACGGCAGCAATGTATATGTGAATGCTTCTGGCGATGGCCTGGACAGCAACGGCTACATCTATCTGACGGGCGGCAATGTTGTGGTGGACGGACCGGAGAATTCCGGCAACGGTTTCTTTGACTACGGCGTAGATTTCATAATGACCGGTGGAACTCTTATAGGCGCCGGTTCATCGGGAATGATGCAGACCATATCAGAAAGCTCGACGGTAACATGTATAGCAGTGGCAGCGGCAGCGTCTGACGATGGTAGCGATGACAATAGTGAAAGCAGTCATGACGGCCCCGGCAGGCACGATGAAGGATCCGCAGAGGCTGGAACCGGAATTGTGATAAAGGACAGCGCCGGGAATGAAGCCGTAAGCTTTTATCCGGCAAAAAGCTATAGTGCAATTGTCTTTGCAGGTTTTGGATTCGAAAGCGGTGAGACATACACTGCTGAGAGCAGGAACTCTGCTGCGGCAAACCTTGACGGAACCGATTTGGGCAGCGTTACTATTGAGGGCATAGTAAATTACATCGGTGACCTGCAGACTTTTGGCGCACCCGGAGGAGGTCCTGGAGGCGGACCGGATTTTGGGACACCCCCTGACTTTGACGGTGAGTGGCCAGAAGGCGAGCAGCCTGATTTTGGGACTCCGCCTGATGGAGAAAGACCTGATTTTGATGGTGAATGGCCGGAGGGTGAGAAGTCGGATTTTGACGGAGAACGCCCCGACATGCCGGAAACTGATTAAAGTCCCGTAAGATTGACTCAAAAGGTAAAAATAAGGCATAAAAGATATATTAAGAAAAAGCGTTTTTTGATAAAATAAGCGTGGAAAATTGTGAACTGCAAACAGAGCACGCTATACCCGTGCGTTTTGTCATGTAAAAATAAAAAAGGGAGGGGCAAAGATGGACTCATCAAATCAGAAATTCAACCCGGCAGACGGATCAGGATTACTCGGAGCAATACCTGAAAAACCTATGGTTCCGGGAGGCATGCCTTACGGACTGGCAGAAGGAAAATTACCGGATAATATACCGGAATCAGTACCGGGGATTACGGCGACTGTTTCTAAGGAACCGGATACTGGATTAGATGATTTTTACAGCGAGGATCTGATCAATAATATCTTCGAGATATCAAATGAGCTTTATATCAAAATGCGCGATCCGGCTACCAGTGCTGAGGAGGACCATCTTACCATTATCAGGCTGCTTACAGACTTAGGCAGACGCCTTGTAAATGCTGACAGGGCCAGCTTCTGGAGACTGGATAAAGAGGCGGGAACTATCTGGACCCTGTCTGCTACAGGTACCGGTAAGATTGAAATTCCCATCGGAACAGGTATGGTGGGCAAGGCTCTGACAGAGGGGCGTTCCATAGTGACAAATGATCCCTATAACGATCCTTTCTTTAATGCGGAAGTAGATAAAAAGACAGGTTATGTGACCAAGTCCATACTCGTTATGCCCATAACAAACAGCCGTGGCGAATATATCGGTGCATACCAGGTTATCAACAAGATAGACGGAGACGGAAAGTTCAATATCAGAAGAGACTGCAAGAGGCTTTCACTGGCTGCATTTATCTGTTCCATTACGCTGGAAAGCGAGTTGTTCCTTGCAGATGCTGAGCGTGACCGTCTGACAAAGGTTCGCAACCGTATCGGTTTCTATCATGATTTCAGTATCAGGTACGGCGACGGAATCGACAGAAGAAACAATGTGGGCGGTTCCATGATAATGTGCGATATCGACCACTTCAAGGCAGTAAATGACACTTACGGACATAATGCCGGTGATGCTGTGCTTAGACATGTTGCGACTCTTGCTTCCAACACCATAAGGAAGGATGACGTCATATATAGATGGGGCGGTGAGGAGTTCATAGTTCTTCTTAACGATACTGATATCGACGGCGCAGTGGCTACTGCAGAAAAGATCAGGGCTGCTGTAGAAGCATCTGAGTGTATCTTCGACGGAACTGCTATCAGCGTTACTGTAAGCTTCGGATGCGGCAAGGTGGATCCTGCCAAGTCTGCAGAAGAGAATATCGCAGTCTGCGACAGGAGATTATATATTGCAAAGGAGACCGGAAGAAACCGTGTAGTCAAGGAGGGCTGACGTGGGGGTATTTCAGATCATCCCGGATCAGGTGCATCTGGACGACAGTCTGGAGCTGGCCCGGGAATATGGATTGGGGTTCGAATTTAACGATTTTTTCACGCCTAATGTACTGAATGATGAGAAAAGGTGTGATGAGATTGTGGCAAAGTACAAGGATATCAAGGTGCCGGGGCCGCTGACCAATCACGGTGATTTCTTTGATGTGCTGGTATTCAGCGAGGATGAAGAGATCAGAAAGACCGGCATTAAGAGGATCAGGCAGAGCATAAGGATTTCAGAGAGGCTGGGTGCTGTGGGAACGGTATTCCATTCGAATATCTGCCCTCAGCTTTACCTGCCCCGTTATATAGACAACTGGGTGGACCGTAACGAAGAGTGCTGGCGGAGCATATGCGATGAGTTCCCGGATCAGCAGATCTGGCTTGAGAATATGTTCGATTCAGATCCGGAGCCTATGAGACGTCTTGCGGAAAAGCTTAAGGATGTTGAAAACTTTGGAATCTGTTATGACTATGCCCATGCCGGATGCTTCGGCAGGGATCATGGCATAGACGAATGGTCGGAAGCCATGGGGCCGTATATCAGACATGTACATATCAATGACAACGACGGCAGAAGAGACCTTCATCTGCCTGTGGGTGACGGTGATACGGACTGGGATAAATTCCTGGGGTATTACGACAGGTATATGAAGGACGTACCGGTGCTGATAGAGAATACCGGTGTGGAAGCGCAGCGCAGGTCACTGTTGTTCCTCAGAGAAAAGGGACTGCTGTAAATGATCGTAATATTTTATTGAAAGAGCGAGGGGACTATGGATACCGCAAATACTGCAAATACAGAAAAGAAGGGCATAAATAAGAATATCATCATTATCATAGCAGCTGTTGCTGCCGTGATAATTGCGGCAGTGATCGCTGCAGTGTTTATGTTCGGTGAGAAAACATACAGAGTACTGAAGATTTACCAGGTGGAGGGTCAGGCCAGCGTCGTGCACAATGACGGCAGCGAGGTGACCCCTTACGAGAATATGCTTCTTCAGAGCGGTGACCAGATATCCCTTGTGGAAGGAACGCTTATCATAAAGGCGGATGAGGATAAGTATATCTACCTGGAGAATAATACGACGATAATCCTGGAAGCAGACGGTTCGGCAGCCAATTCAAGAACAAGCATACAGCTTCTGCAGGGGGCTGTCATAAACCAGATAGACGAGCCGCTGTCTGATAAGTCGGTTTACGAGCTGAATACCCAGAATGCTACCATGTCTGTAAGGGGTACGATTTACAGAGTTGAGGTAACAGTTTCTGCAAATGGGGAAATCGTTACGGATGCCCAGGCACTGGAGGGCGAGATAGAGACTGACCTGCTGAATGATGACGGTACGCCCGCCAACGACAAGGTGAAGCTTATAGCCGGAAAATGGGTCCAGATATACAGTGACACGCATTTTGTATACTATGTTGGTGATGTCAAGGATATCGATGTGGACACTTTCTCAAATCAGACGTACTTCTATCTGAACTGGATAAGAGAGAACTCCAACAAAGAAATGTCTGTGAGTGATGATGCGATAGATAAAGGACTTACTGAGGATCCGGGACCATTCGAGATAACATTCGTGAATGACAAGAAGGTGTTCGGAACTGTAATGGTGGAGAAAGGCGATACGGTGGGAGAACCCCTGCTGATGCCTACAGAGAAGGGACACTGGGATTTTGTGTTTACTACGCCGATAAAGGAAGATACGGAGATTAACTGGGTAGCGGAATAAAGGACATATTAGGACACAATATCTTATGAGTAATATTTCCTGGGTAAAAAAGAATATTATAAAAAATCTGCTGGCGGCACTGGTGATAGTGGGGCTGCTGGTTAATATGGAAGGTGTGCAGGGGATAGGAACTCTGCGGGCGAGAGCTGATGTGAGTTTTCCTGATAGAGTAGTTGCAAACGGTAGTATTATATATACTCCTGATAGCGTGGATGTAACTAAGTGCGATGGATGCTATGTTGTATTTTGTGATAGCGAAAAAAAAGCAGAGCAGGCACTGAACAGTGTGAGTGATAAAAGCCAGATAGGAAATCTTGGGAACTATGGGAAAGTAGAGCGCGGGGAGCAGGATTATGATGTCGACAATCCTTTTGCATGTTTTATACCGGTACCATCCGTGATAAATTACGGTTCCGGTGTATACAGTGTTGATGCATGGGTGCAAAAGGACAATAAAAAAGTATTTGATTCTGACTACAACAGATATTGTTATGTTGCCGCTTACGTTGCCGAGTTCTCTGTTGGGGTATGGTATCTGCCCGGGGATGGCGCCGAAGGTGATACTGTGCGAGATAATTCTTCTTCGATGGTCTTTGAGGATAGTACTACACCTATTTCAATAACACTTAGAAACGCAGATACTTTTACGCGTGAGGGGTATGAACTTGTTGGGTGGCAGTCTGACTTTGGTGATAATGAGACAGGTGCTCCGGGTGAAAACTTTGACTTGTACTTATATGGCCCATATATTGTTAGTTTTACGGCACAGTGGGAAGAAATCCCCACAGTAACTGTCACATACAGACCAAACGGTGGTACCGGCAGTGCTGTGAATAAAACCATAGAATTCGAGACTGATGCCGGCGGGGATTTCGGAACCATAGATCTTTTGTCATCTGCCGATTTTACCAGGGAAGGCTATACTTTGGCAGGATGGAAGATTACTGAACCGGAAAAGACGGATGGTAAAGAAGAATATGATTTAGGGGATGAATGTACTTTTTCTGCCAATTCAGAAACCCTTGTTTTTGACGCAATCTGGGAAAGGACTTCAGTGGATGTCAGTGTACAGTATAAGCCAAATGGCGGGAACGGTGATGCAGTTATTCAGAATAAAACGGTGAGCGTATCTGCCAGCAACAATTCTGCCCAGATGTCATTGCTTGATAAGGCTGATTTTAAAAAATCCGGGTATACGCTGACGGGATGGTCTGACGGAAGCAAGACTTATAGCCTGGGTGCAAACTACAGTTTTACACTGGCGGACAATGAAACAAGCAAAAATCTCAGCTTTGACGCAGTCTGGACGGCTAAAAAAGCCGGCAAAGTGGAGATAGATGTTAAGAAACCTGTATATGTGGGCGCGAAATTCAAGTATGACACTGATAAGAATTCTGATGGAGATGTTACGCTTGAATATAAGAAAAAAGGCGCAAAGGATGACGACTATACAAAGAAGGTACCGACAGAACCCGGAACATATACTGTAAGGGCTACGCTCGAGGAAACAGATGAGTATACATCGGCAGAGGATACGGTGGATTTTGAACTGCAGTATCTGTCTGCACCGGCGTCACCGTTTACATATACGGAGATAAAGGACAGCGCGGGTACGGTTACGGATCTGAATGTCGTGCCGACATCAGGCTACAGCATCGGGCTTACAGGAGCAGCCGATGCTTCATTCGGATCAAGTGTACTCTATTCAGCAGCAAAGAAAGCAGGGGGAGTGTATCTGAAACGTGATGATGACGCTATTACGGAACAGGTACAGCTGACGGCATATACCGTAACTGATAAGCCAAGCATAACAGTAACGCCTGCATCGGCTGCATCAGGGAAGATATACTATGGTACGCAGTATAATGTGACTGTCACATCCCATTCACCGGCAGAAAAGACGATTACGTATAAGAAGGCAGGGGCAGGCGGCACATATTCCGCAGTTATGCCTACCAAACCTGACAAGTATACTGTAAGGGTTACTGCACCTGCAACGGATTTTTATGCAGCTGTGGATGAAACAGCAGATTTTACAATTGAGTATCTGGAAGCTCCGGCGGCTGGAGTTAAATTGAAAGGTACACCGGGTAACGGGTCATGGTATAAGTCTGATGTGACGCTGGAGGCACCTGCAGGGTATCTCATAAGCACGTCAGCTGACGGAACATTCGGAGAATCCATAAAATGGAATGAAGGGATAACTGAACTCTACTACCAGAGGACAAGCGATAAGGCTAAGACAGGTGCTGTACAAGTATCCTTTAATGTAAAGATAGATAAAGAGATGCCAACGGCTGTTTTTGACAGTTCGCTGGGAATAACCGGCAAGGAGAAGAGTGTAAGTATTTATGCAGATTCACTGACATTCACGATAAAGGATGATCATCTTAAATCGGTACGGGTGGGAAAAAATACATATACTGTTTCGAATGGTGAGTGCACTGTGGTCCTGAAACCGGGGCTGTTATCGGAGACGAATACTGTCATTGCTACGGATGAAGCAGGTAATGAATATACCCTGGAAATAGTGCTGACCCCGGCATGGCGACAGTCCGGAGATATACCAATGGAAATGGATGTGCAGTTATTAAGTGGTGAACCGTATACACTGAGCTCAAAGTGTAAGTTTTCTGATAAAACCGGGGATGCTACTGTTTATGAAAAGGGTGTCACTGTTTATGTCAAAACTGATAAAACATGTAGTTTTGTTGCGGTGAAGGGGAAATAGTTTATCTGTAATGATGCAAAACAGGTAAGTTTTGTATGTAGAAATCTTAACAAAAGAAAATATGATGTTATTCAATGTGAAAAAAACAAAATATTTATTGTCGCTGGCGATAGTAACTATGTTGAAGTAACTCCTTCGGGAGGAAAAGTTCGTACCCCGAGTTCTGTGGGCGGTTATACCGTATATGCATGGCGTCCTATGTCAGCCACGGACTATGCGGCTGTACTGGATGTTCCGTTTACGTATTATCCTGGAGAAGGCAGCGGTGAGCCGTTAACAGAGCATCATTACGCTATATATAGTTCAACCTCATATGCTACTCTGCGTGGATGGAAAGCAATGTGATGCCTTTAGACCGTGATGTAATGCTGCTAAGCAATACTGAATATAGTTTTGAACCTGGAAAACAGTGGACTGTGGATGGAGACTCTACTCTGTATGAGGGCGGAAACAGTTTTTATGTAAGAAATGCAAAAACATATAAATTCAGCACCAGGTAGCATACAAGGTTAGTCCTGAGCAGGAGAATAATTGCTTATGCGTTATGGTAATGGTTCAAAAAAGAGAATATTGCGCATGCTGTTGGCTGCTTTTACTATGCTGTGCTTATTGTCCGGCACAAATTTTCTATGCATACACACAAGTGTATATGCAGCTTCGGAATTCGATCTTTATCTCTCCGGAACACTGACCCCTGGAGCTACCCTTACGGCAACTCCGCCCACAGGCAGTTTAACTGAATCTTGGGCCGGAACATATATCGTTTTTTGCGAACATGAGGCAATGGCAAGTGATGCATATGATTCGGTGGGAACTAACACGGATTCGATAGATAATGCTATAGCTAGTATTAATGCTTGCGATGGAGAAAAAAGAGTATTAGAAGTTAATTATGTTAGTGGCTCTTCTGTAACTGTTCCCAGTGGAAGTCGTATAAAATCATGGAAAATGTATGAATCCCAAAAAAAAGTGCGGGCACCGCTCCCAATCGGATCTAATCTTGCGCCATATATTTTTCTCGTTGTCTATGTGGCAGAATATGAAACTACAGTCAATTATCATTCGAACGATGGAAGCAACACCACTACTACAGATACGGTACTGACCCAGTTTGAGAGTGACAGTTCAAGTGATTCTTTTGAATTAGCCGCTGCAGATACTTTTTCAAGAACTGGTTATACGCTTGTTAAGTGGAGAGAAGACGGCGGTGGAGACATGGAGTATGCTCCGGGGTATAGTTATGGATTTAGCAGCCCTGCGACATTTGATTTTTATGCGGTTTGGGAACCCTTGTCTTCTGTTACTATAAATGTGCACTATGATCCGAATGGAGGTAACGGATCAGTGGTGACACAGACAAAGACTGTGGATCTTGCCGCCAGTGCACCTGAAACAGGGAGTTTTAGTCTATGGAATACAACAGAAATGACTCGGGAGGGATACAGGCTTGTAGGCTGGCAGGATTCAGCGGGGGATACATATTCTTTAGGTGATTCTTACGGTTTTTCTTCGGATGTCACAGACTTGTACTTTAATGCAATATGGGAAGAGCTTCCGACCATTAATATACTGGTAACCTACAGACCTAACGGTGGAAAAGGGGAAGCCATAAGCGAGAGTGAGTCTGTGAAGCTGGATATCTATGATGAAGGCAGCTTTACGCTCCTGAAATCAGCGGATTTTATACGGGGTGGTTATAAGCTTACAGGTTGGAAGTCGCAGGAAGGCGTGAAATATGGTCTTGGTGATGAGTATGATGTTTTTCTAACATCTGGCCCACTTACATTTGATGCTATATGGACAGAGAAGACTAAAGGGACAATTGATATAGATTTAAAGAAGCCTGTTTATGTAGGCACTGAGATAAAATATGATATAGAAAAAAATTCAGAAGGCGATGTAACGGTAGAATACAAGAAAAAGGATGACAAGGACGAAGAGTATTCAAAGAAGGTGCCTAAGGAACCCGGAAAATATACGGTAAGGGTAACTCTTGACGAGACAGATGATTATACATCAGCGGAAGATACTTCGGATTTTGAGATCGCTTATCTGGCTGCGCCCGATAATCCTTATTCATATCAGGAAGTTAAGAACAGTGCAGGGACAGTTACGGATGTGAATGTTATCCCTGCGGAAGGCTATAGCATATCGTCTTCTGCTGATGAAGGTTTTGTATCGTCGATATCTTATACAGCGGTGAAAGCGGCCGGCGGTTCTGTTTATCTTAAGCGTGAAGCGGATAAGGCAGTTACCGAGGCTGTCAAGCTTGCTGAATATCATCTGACCGATAAGATTAGCCTAACGGTGCCGTCGAAAGTCTATTATGGCACGGAACTAAAAGTTACCGCATCGTCGCTATCGCCTGCGGAAAAGAAAATTGAATACAAAAAGGCAGGGGCACCTGATACTGCCTATTCAGGAACAGTGCCAATTACACCGGGAGACTACACTGTAAGGTTTAGCGCACCTGCGTCGGGATTATACCTTGCCGTAAACGAGACCAAGAACTTTTCGATTGTATATCTGGAAGCGCCTTCTGATAAGGCCTACCTGGATGGCAAGAAAGGCAATGACGGATGGTTTAAGTCTGATGTTGAGATAAAGGCTCCGAAGGGGTATCTCATAAGCACCACGCTTGGCACTGGATATACTGATTCCATAAAGTGGAACGATAAGATAGAGAAACTATATTATAAACGCGATGACGGAGCGATGACCGACGGGGTAGATTTTGATCCTTCAGCAAAAGTTGACACGAAGGTTCCAGTAGCAAAGTTTGACAGCAGTCTTGGAATAAATAATCCGAGCGGGACCGTAAAGGTTACTTTGGATAATCTTACCTTCACGCTGGAAGATGATAATCTTGAAAAGGTGACTGTGAATGGCGAACCGTATGAGGTCTCAAATGGAAAAAGCGTAATAACCCTTGATGCTGGCTCTGATACTGAGTCATGGGTTGTAGTGGCGACAGATAAGGCAGGGAACAGCTACACATTTACCATAGAACTTTCACCACAGTGGATGTCCAATAATGTAATGCCAACAGGACGTGTGGTAACCCTTAAGTCGAATATTGCATATTCCTTTGAGGGCGACAGCGAATGGATGGTAGAAGCAGATGGTGTTGTAGACAATACTGTATACACAGGCGGAAACAAATTCTATGTAAAGGAAAATAAGGAATATAAGTTTATTAAAAAATAGGGAGTTTTGTTACAGGAAAAATTGAAATGAAAGAAAAAAAGAATATAAATGAAGTCATATACGACATACTGTTCATGCTTCTGGCAGCAGGACTTGTTTTTATACTTACTGTAACAAATGCTTTTTCCAGGCTTGACTATCTGGCAACTGATGCACTGTATCAGACTCCACGAGGCGTTTCGAGCAAGATTAAGATAATAGGTGTGGATGAGAACACTCTTGAAAAGTACGGCCCCATAAATACCTGGTCCCGTTCCATATATGCAGACCTGATAAAAAAGCTGACCGAGGATCCTGAAAACGAACCGGATATCATAGGTTTCGATATACAGTTTTCCGGTCATGTGGATGAGGCAGGGGATATGGCTTTTGCCGAGGCTGCCAGAGAATACGGCAATGTGGTTGTGGTAGGTCAGTTTAAATATGACGATATGCCTTTGCGTGATCCCAACGGAAATATCTATCATGCCGTAAAGGATATTTATCTTCCTTTTCAGGAACTTGCGGATGAGTGTTATATGGGATACTCAAATGTTTCCCAGGATTCTGACGGAACGGTGCGCCGTATAACTACGGAAACTGAGTATAATGGTACCGTTTATAGAAGCTTCCCATGGATGATATATAAGAAATACTGCGAGAATCAGCATGTGGAGCCCCTTGCTTATTCCAAGGACCAGTACGGCAGGTCCATAATAGATTATTCCGGACGCCCCGGTGACTATGAGTATGTTTCTTTGGTAGATGTGCTGGAGGGAAAAATCGATCCCAGGGCATTCTCCAACTGTATTGTATTGGTAGGTGCATATGCGCCTGGCATGATGGATAATTTCAATGTACCAACCGGTGGAACAAAGCAGATGTACGGAGTGGAGATCCACGCGAACATCCTGCAGGCTTTCATGCAGAACCGTTTCTCAGTAAACGGAAATCCCTATCTCTATGCAATCATTTTTGCAATAGTAGCTGCACTGTTAGTATTAGTATGCAGAAGGCTGCATGTGGTCATTGCGTCAATTGCTGCTGTGCTTATGATAGCGGCTGAAGTGATGTTCGGCGTCATGATGCATAATAATAAGGGCATAGTCATCAGCATCATATATTTCCCGATAGTGGTCATTCTGTTTTATGTATATAGCTTGGCTAAACGGTATATTCAGGAATATAAAAATAAGGCCAGGATCCTGCAGGCTTTTAGCAAGTATGTGGCGCCTCAGATCATTGAGGAAATTGCGCAGACAGGAACTTATAAGGTAAGTCTCGGCGGTGAGAGCCGTGATATATCAGCGCTATTCGTTGATATACGAGGATTCACTACCATGTCGGAGGCGTTAAGCCCTGAGGATGTAGTGGCCATATTGAACCAGTACCTTGCACTTACCACCAAGGCTGTGTTTGACAATCTGGGTACCCTGGATAAGTTCGTGGGTGACTGTACAATGGCAGTATTTAATTCACCCTTCGACCTGGATGACTATGAGTTTAAGAGTGTCTGTGCGGCAATGGATATCGCAATGGGAAGCGAACCCTTGAACCAGAAGATAGAGGAACAGTTCGGCCGAAAGATCGGATTTGGTGTGGGCGTAAACTGCGGACCTGCCGTTACCGGTAACATAGGCTGTGATTTCCGTATGGACTACACCGCCATAGGCGATACTGTCAATACAGCGGCCAGGCTTGAAGCAAATGCCGGCGCCGGAAAGGTATATATAAGTGATGTGCTCTATGCCCGCGTAAAGGAAAGAGTGGATGTGGAAGAAGTCGGCGTCATCCCTCTGAAGGGTAAGAAAAACGGTGTTGTTGTTTATTCCGTGACGGCTGTGCACAAGGATATTCCTGCTCCTGGTCCGGAAGAGATGGCAAGGCGCCGTGCGCTTTACTGCGTGGCCGGGAACATGCCGGAGAATGAGAATGCTGAGAACGAGGCTGAAGGTGAAAATAAGTCAGTTGAAGGCTGAAGCGTAAATATATTATAATAATGCTGGTGGTTATGCCACGTAAGTGCGGCAAGAACAAAGTGTTCGTTATGGAGGGGATATTATGAAAATGACAAAGAAGAAAGCGTCCGTTTTCGGAATGGCAGCCGTGACGCTTTTCAGTGTCGGAGGTTTTAGTGCCTGCGGACAGGGTGCAGATGTGCCTGCAGTTTATGGTCCGCCTACTGATTTTGGCATAGAAGACAATCAGCAGGAAGATGTCTATGGTCCCCCAGTGGATTTTGATATTGATATAGATGATAATGAACCAGCCGCTGTTTATGGTCCGCCTGCTGACTTTGAGATGGAGGAGAGTGAGGACGATACCGTGTCGGATGATTTCGCTACAGTGAGTGACAATGAGGAACCTCCGCTGTACGGTCCGCCTGAAGAAGTGGATGTCGATAATAATGAGAATGCCGATGTCTATGGACCTCCTGTGGAATAATGGCCATGACGAGAGAAGAGATAAAAGTAGCTAACCTGGATATGCTTGCGGAGCATCAGAGGAAACTTTGCCGTGAGCCTGAACTGCGCCAGCTTTTTCTGGAGCTGACATTGAAGTGTAATGAGCACTGCTTCCACTGTGGCAGCAGCTGTGCCGGCAATCTGCCGGACGGTCTTCCTTTGGAAAAATATAAAGAAATCCTGGATGAAGTGAAGGCAAACTTCGGTACTAAACTGCTGATCGCCGTAACCGGCGGTGAGCCTTTGCTTTACCCTGACTTTTTTGAGCTTGTGGAGTATATCCATAAGCTAGGTTTTCCTTGGGGAATGACCAGCAACGGCACCCTGATCACGAAGGAAGTGGCGCGCCGCCTGAAAGAGACAGGCATGCGCAGTATTTCCTTAAGCATCGACGGTATTCCTGAAACCCATGACAGATACAGGGGCTTAAAGGATGCGTATAAACTTGGTATGCAGGGCATACAGAACCTGGTGGATGAGGACTGCTTTACCACTATGGTTACAACTGTAGTTAATCATGAGAACATAAAAGAACTGGATCAGCTGTTTGAGATATTCGACAACATTGATATCAACGAATGGCGTCTTACCGGCATAGAGCCCATAGGCCGTGCGGAGCTTGTTCCCAATATGCTGCTGACACCTGATGACAATAGGTATCTGATGGAGTTCATTAAGGCAAAGCGTGAGCAGAGAATCCCGGTGACATATTCGTGCTGTCACTTCCTGGGAACAAAGTATGAGGCGGAAGTCCGTGACTGGTATTTCCTTTGCAATGCCGGAATATATGTGGCTGGTATACTGGTTAATGGTGATGTGACTGCATGCCTGGATATTCCCCATAATGAAAAATCCATACAGGGCAATATCTACGAGGACAGTTTTACGAAGATATGGAAGGAACGCTTTCAGATATTCCGCAATCCCTTATCCGATCGCAATGAAAAATGTGCATCCTGTCCGGAGGCAAAGTGGTGCAGGGGCGGAGCATATCATAGCTGGGATTATGAAAATGAAAGGCCTAAGGTGTGCTTCAAAGGCGTGCTGTTTGAGTGATTTGAGTTTAGAGCTTTTAGATGTTTTCAGTCGGGACAGGCATTCGGTTCAAGGATTTAGGAATCGTTGTAATACTGTACAAAAAGTTTCGTGCTGTAGGAAAATTTTTACATTTTTTATAGTTGAAACATGGTTAATATAATAGTGTCATGAGATACCAGCAAATAATAGGGGGAATGAAGAACTATGGTAAAAGTATACTGTTATCCGAAATGTACGACATGCAAGAAAGCCCTGAAGTGGCTTGATGACAATGGCATAGAGTATAAGCTGATAGACATAAAGGAAGACCACCCAGATGAGAAGACGCTTCGTAAGTACCATAAGCAGAGCGGACTTCCACTTCGTAAGTTCTTCAATACCAGCGGAATGCTGTACCGTGAGCTGGAACTTTCTAAGAAGCTACCGACCATGAGCGAAGATGAAATGTTTGCGCTCCTTGCATCGGACGGAATGCTCGTAAAAAGACCGCTGCTCGTGGCCAATAAGAAAGTCCTCACAGGATTCAAGGAAGATGCCTGGCGGGGAGTGCTGGGGTGAGGGGGGAAGGTTCAGGTATGACAATGGTATATCCGGTAATAATTACACAAACAAATGATGAAAAAAACACCTGTCTTGTGGAGATACCTGATCTTAATGGTATGACTGAAGGTTATGGTATGGCTGATGCTATAAGAATGTCAAGGGATTATATTGGTTGCAGTCTTTATGATAAAGCGGAGAATGAGTATCCGAAGGCTAGTGCCAATTTTGATCCGGCAAAAGGCAGATTTGCAGATGCCGGTAAAAGCATAGTAACGCTAGTAGATATTGATATGGATGTTTATAAGAGGAAACTTAATTCTAAGGCTGTTAGAAAGAATGCGGGTATTTAATATTAAAAAATATGGTGATGTAAACTTGATGCCCTTGTTTTTGAAACTGGTTGTGAGAAAAAGACAAATAGGGTAATTTGACAAATCAAAATAGTTTGTTATAATGCACTTATCAAGCAGCCAATAGGAAGGCGGTACCCTTCCGACCTGGCGATTAATAGCGTATAAAAACGGCAACTGACTCGCCTAAGTCTGAGTGGCCGTTTTTATTTGCGCTTTATGCAAACAATAACCAGTGTAATTACTGCACACAACATTATGACGAATTCAATAAGATCCGAAACTGTTATATACATACATAGACACCACCTTCCTTTCAAGCTCAGGTCGGTGAATGCAACCACCCCATTGACTGCCGGATAAATACATTATGGATTTTGGAAAAACGAACATCTGATTGATTGTTCGTTGAAAGCCTAATTTACAAACGATGATTGTACAGCTTTTATTTTTTTTTATAGAGAATGAAATTCAAATGTCAAGTGGTGTAGACATGGACGGAATTAGTTTTATGAACTAAAGTCGGTACCGGGGATGGTAAATGTGGTATAATATCGCTGTAGGTTATAGGGGTTACGGATAATAGGATTTTGTGTTGGCAGCGATGATAATTAATATTACGCTCGTACATACATTACATAGAATTTATATGACTACTTAAAAGTGCACGGGGAAGCTGTGCACTTTTTTGTGTGAAATTATATGAAAACGCAATACAGGGAACTTCAGACTACCACCAAAATGGTGGGGATGGAAAATGCGTTAATGGGATAAAATCTATAATAGCTTTGTTTTGGAGGTGAGCAATGGTTAAGGTGGAAATGAAATATAATCCATACTTGTTAAAAACAGAAATCTGGTTTAATGGAAATGCCCCACGAATAAATAGCAGAGTGGAAAAATATTTAAATCGACCATTGCGGGAATGGGTTAATGAAGTTCCCGAAATCTTTTATGATGAGATGAATGGGTACGATTTTGATCTGGATTTTTCAGGAACGGAAATGGATTTTAATCAGTTGAAATGCGTTTTCCAAAATGCCGGCGTGAGCGACAAGTCAGTTCGTCTTAATCTAAAGAATACGCTTAATAATCGAACCGATAAAAAAGAAAAATTGGATGAGGTGCTGAAAGACTTTCAGTTTTCTTCTAATGAAATTTTCAATTGGGATAATTTTAATCGTGATAATAGGGAACTGATTGAGGAAAAATATCCGCTAAAACTGATAAACGGAAGAATGCTGGAAATGTCAGATGTTCCGGAGGATATTGTTATAGAACACATAGATGATTTGGAGGAACTGAAGACAACCAGCCTTTCAGATACGCCT
Organism: Lachnospiraceae bacterium; assembly: GCA_017635395.1. Lineage (GTDB taxonomy): Bacteria > Bacillota > Clostridia > Lachnospirales > Lachnospiraceae > NK4A136. The sequence continues at coordinate 51,563 of JAGBLN010000042.1, read as the reverse complement.
ATTGTTATTAACATTACAGCAGACATTTATGACAAGATTACAGAAATAATTATGGAGTTGGAAAAGCGTGATGATGTTGATGAAACACAGATGTTCTTTTTGATAGATGCGTCAATAGATCAGGATTCACACAATAGGTTAAAGAGAACAATAGCAGATATTGGAATAAAGAATCCGCAGATTGTTTCAAATGTTTTTGATCCAAGTGTGAAATGCTATATGCAGCTTTATCCCTACTCAAATTACATAAAAGAGATGCTGGATGTATTAAGGCGGGAAGTAAAAAGGGTATCAGAGGATTTGGATAAAAAGAAAGATGAGGCTTCTTCGTCAAATAAAGAAATCCAGATTAAAATAGACGAACTTGATGGAGACATCTGCGAATTAAAGAATGTTAGCGAGCAGTTTGAAAATAGGGATAATATTGTTATTCCTCAGGCATGTGAAAAAAAGAAAAAAGCTTTGTTAGTTTTCGTCAATGAATGGAACAAAAAAACGACAAAAATCAATTCGGAAGAATATGCGTTGTTATTTTCAGGAAATTTTGAAAAAGATGTAAAAAGGCAGTATGCGAAATTTATAAACGAAATAGAAATCGTATTTGACCAGACTAAAAGTGAGTTGAGGTCGCGGTACGAATCATGGTACTGGAAGCTGGACTGCCGTGATAGCTTCAGACCGGTAATAACCGATGATATAAAAATTAAAGTAGCCATGGTTCCTTCATTTTCAGAGTCGCTTATGGAGATGAAAGAAAAAAAATATGTACAGGCGAAGGGAAATGTAATAGGGAAAATTCTGAGTAGCAGTGAAGAAAAGTCTGAAATAGTCTGTGAGGAAGCATATTATCTGCAGAAATGGCGGGATTATGTATATGGGCTTATAGAAGAGCTGGCAGAAAAGACTTTAAATGATTATTTTGAAAACTTGTTAAACTATGAAAAAAAGCTGGCCGATGCATATAGCGAACATCTTAGGGAGTGTATCACTATGGAAACGGATAGAAAAAAGGATGTGTCACAGCAGCTGTCTGATGATGCACGCAGAATCCGAAACCAGAGCGATTGGCTTGAATATATAAAAGATAATCTGAGACATATAGAGAGGGATTAATTGTATGAGAGATATATTGAAGAAAGAAAATACGGATACTGAGGATACTTCAGAAATCTTTCTGAGTTTAGTAGAGGAATATGTCAGAAAAGAATATCTTGCGTGGCTTAGTGATGCACAGGTTTTACCAGTAGATAATCGGATAGATTTAACGGAAGATGTAGTTGATAATATTCGCCTTTATAAGGTAAATGAAATGGTATACCGCAAAGGAGAACCGATAGCGGATAAGCTTACAACAGTTTTTAACACAATGTCAGCGTATTCCTCCTCGGTGTTTATAGTTATTGATTCTGATGGCGAAAAGGTTAGTTTTTATATTGGCGTTAGGAATAATGAAAAAGACGAGGAAAGAAAAAGATCAACGGTTACATTAGGCGATACCTTGAATAATACACTTGTGGGTAATTTCCCAGGAATATTGGTGGAAAAAACTGACAGAAAAGGAATTATAGCGCTGTCAAAGAAAATTAAAAAAAGGAACAATGTTGCAGCAGTAAGTGTTGCCGGAAGTGATAAACAAGTTTATATACGTAGCGATGAACAGTTTGTACAGGGAATAGAGAAACTGATTCTCGCCATGCAGGGACGTGAATACATAGGCCTAGTAATAGCGGAGCATCAATCAGCACAGGAAATACAATCTGTTAGGAATATCTATCAAGGCTTGTATACTAAGCTTTCACCGCTTCAGCGTATTCAGATTTCTTCTAGCAAAGTAAAGGGTAGCAGCGGCGATAAATCTTTTGCGGAAATGAGCGGAAAGCAGAAGGCAGCCAAAATCGGTGAAACTGTAGCAACAATATCACAAAAGGCAGGAGTGCCGGTGGTAGGGATGCTTGGTGGATTTGTAGCATCGCTCGTGCCGGGGGAGGCAGTTTCGGCATCCAATACCTCGCAGAAATCATCAACTTATGAGAATAAAAGAGTAAGCGATCTGATGGAACAGATTGATAGTGCATTAAAAAGAACAACGGAATTTGATAGTTATGGGATGTGGAAAGTGGCAGGGTATTTCGCCTCTAATGACATGTCAACATCCGAAATTGCGGCCAGCAATTATCGCTCTTTAATGAGCGGAGAGGATACAGGCCGTGAATTATCAGCTATAAATTCATGGAGAAATGATGTTGATGGGGATAGTGGGGATTATTTGGAACTGACATATTACCTGTCAAGATTTATGCATCCAAGATTTCGATATGGAAATAACACTAATATAGGTACTGATGCTACCACTATGATAAGCGGAAAAGAGTTAGGACTTCATCTGGGATTTCCCCGGTCATCAGTCCCTGGCCTTCCTGTTATTGAGCATGCTGAATTCGGCAAGGAAGTATCATTATCGAATCGTGAACTAGCCAAATCACCTGAGGATAGAATGACTTTGGGGAAGGTTTTTGACCTTGGGCGTACTACTGAAAAAACAGTTGAATTGGAAAATAAGAGCCTGACTATGCATACATTCATTACAGGGTCTACGGGGTCCGGCAAGAGTAATGCTGTTTACCAGATGCTTAATGAACTGTATCAGGATAGGATTCCATTTCTTGTCGTTGAACCTGCAAAGGGTGAGTACAAGGATGTATTTGGAACAAAAAACGATGTAAATGTTTTTTCTACCAATCCGGATGTCGCTGAGCTTATCCACATAAATCCATTTGCTTTTCCAAATACTATACATGTGCTGGAGCATGTTGATGGTCTTGTGGAGATTTTCAGCGTATGCTGGCCGATGTATGACGCAATGTCAGCATTTTTGAAAGAAGCTATACTGGAATCATACAAGTCCGTAGGCTGGGATCTTACAGCTTCACGAAACGAGAAATCCGGCAGGGAAAAATTTCCGGATTTCAGGATACTGGTAGACAAGCTTAATCAACTGATTGAACATTCAGGATATTCTAAAGATGTACAGTCAAATTATCGCGGGGCACTTACTACAAGGGTAAAGTCACTTACTGTTGGCCTTAATGAGATGATATTTTCATCAGGCCAGACACCATACAAAAAAATCTTCGATGAGAACTGTATTCTGGACATAAGCAGGGTTAAATCTGCAGAGACCAAGGCTTTGATAATGGGACTTGTAGTATATACTCTCAATGAATACAGGATGCATCAGAAGAAATCGAATAACAGTAAACTTAAGCATGTGACAGTTTTAGAGGAGGCACATAATCTGCTTAAGAATACTTCCGGCGGAAGAGAATCTGAATTAATAAGCAAATCTGTAGAAATGCTTACTCAGACTATCGCTGAAATCCGTACATATGGTGAAGGTTTTGTTATTGTTGACCAGTCTCCTTCGTCTGTTGATATTTCGGCTATCAAAAATACCAATACGAAGATAGTATTAAGGACACCTGAAGCACACGACAGGGATGCTGTCGGAAGATCAATGGGTCTTACTGAATATCAGATAAATGAAATATCAAGACTGCAAAAGGGCGTTGCAGTAGTTTATCAGAATGACTGGCTGAATCCTGTCTTGACGATGATAAATAAGGCTGAGGTTAACGAAGATGTTTCGTATGAGAATATCTATCGTGGGAAAAAAGAAGAGCAGCAAAGAGCAAGGCATAATATTGCCAGAGCACTGATTAGGCCGGATTCTATTCCTGTGCATAAATGGCAGATAGAGGAAGCTTTGGATGTTTTAAATATACATTCGGAGGCGAGAGTCCAGATAGAGGAAATAATAAGGGAATATGAGGCTAATAAAGAAAAGAATATAAGCAACGACAATCGTACAAGACATCTGTTAAGAGGAATACTAGGAATAGATGAAGAAATGAGCGAGAGCAGGTTAAGGAGTTTTGTAGAGAAAAAAGTAGGCCGTATAGGGAAAAGAAGGATTGAGAAAATTTGTAATGCAATAAAAAACGGAGGTGAACAAAATGCATAACGGATTTAATAATGAGCTGGGATCAGCAGAAGAACTGAATGAGATGGCAGAATCAAATGAAATAGGGGAAATCAAATTTGATTTTGATGATCAAGAAGAAAAGCTTGATACTGATTTTGATGAATCAGAAGAACTGATACTTAAATCACCTGAAGCAGATATTGAAAACTTTGACGTTTCATCGGCTATAGCTGCTGCAACATCCACTGTTGAAGGAATAATTGATTGCTTTGAAGGGGAAAAAACAATCGATCAGGCAATTGGAGATATCAAAGCAAAAAATCAGGACGGGACAGGTTTCATTTCTAATGAGGTAGGAGCTATATTAACAGCATCTGCTGAAAAATTACTGGGATCTCTTACAGATCTTGGATGTGATATTCCTGAGAAGCTAGTAGAATTTGGCATCTCTTCCTGCGATCTCGTTGTTGCGTATGGCAAAGGTGAGATTGGTCTTAATGAAATGGCTTATGATCTTGGAGAAAACTTAGCAGGTACTTTGGGCAGATTGGAAGGATTTGGAGTGGGGCTTGCGGCTGAACTGCTTACCGATGGCGTTTTAAAAGGTGCTCCTGCGGTGGGGGAGACTGTAGGATATACTATTGCAGTTGGTGCTTATAGAACATTAGTAGATGTCGGCGGTGTGATACTTGAAGAACATTCGGATGAAATTGAACAGCTTAAGGACAGCATGAAGGATATGGCTAGCAACGCCATTAACAAGGCGGCTGAACTTGGAGGAGACGAGGCAGCAGAAAAGATGAAATCTTCTATAGTGGAATTCAACGCAGAACTTGAACTTCCGGATGAAATTATTTTTGATGATTGATTATTTGCCGGCATAGATGGGAGAAACGCATTGATTTTATTTGAACAGGTAGCTGGATAAAATTTGGAGAAATATTTGGATGGCAAAAAATGAAATATCTGTGGAGCTGCTTGACGGCAGACATGCTGCATCAGCTGAAATTGAAAAAACGGTATTTGAACTCGATAAAGAAATAGAGTTATTATCGAGTCAGGCAGACAGGATAGACTATTTTGTCGCAACTGCCGCGGGGATTATCAGTGGCATATTGGACATTCTGTGGGTCGGTGAACTTAACCTTGCGAGGGGAAGATCATGTTCAAGTTCCCAAGTGGAAAAATTTGTGATAAGCATTTCAAAACTGTTAGGCGGCAGGAGCAATGATATTGGTGGTGCGGTAAAGTTTCTTGAATCCAGGTTCCCGATTCCGGCTGATGGAAATACACCGGATTTCGGAGGCGGACTTCAGCATCATTTGAGGGATTTCGCACATCACCCCACCGTTGCAGGATTGATTTTTTCGCTTTTGACACAGTTCACCGGTTTATCGTATGGAACTGATACATCAGGAAGGTTTATCGCTGTTCCTGTTCCGGAGAAAAGTAAAATTTTTATCGGGAAAAATATACCTGATAAAATTTTTAGAGGTACTGTAATATGGTTTTTCCATTTAGTAAGTGATGTGGCAGGGTCAAGCGGCTCAGCCGGACTAAGTGGGGGAACCGGCATACCGGGACCGGTATTATCTATGGCTAAAGAAGTATCATCAATTCCGTTTATAAGAGATATTTCCGTAAATGATGAAAATCTGTCAGTATTCATTTCGAAAATATTTAATGGGACATTGTTTGCAAAACGGGATAAAGCAGGAAAGCTTATAAAAGGTACAGAGCTTAAAATGGATTTTCGTGGTGAGCTTGGTGCAGTGGCAGAGCTTGGAAGACAGGCACTTCCCGTAATCGCAAATGAATGTGTTGTGAGGACATTTTATTTTGTCCGCCGTTTCTGTGCGCTGATGCGGCAGAACAGGGTTAAGTCGCTGGCTGAAATGGGAAGCATTAATTGGAAGAGTATAGTTCCCTTTAATAATCAGACGGTTTCAAGAATGCTGTTAGTATCCACTGGTGTATTTACGGCCATAGATTTAACAGAGGCTGTTATTACTGAGAAGTATTTCATTTCGGTAAATTATGTGGGCGTAGGACGGTTTACTGTTGCACTTGGTAGCGAGGTCGTAAATTACTTAAAACTCCGTAATGTTAAGCAGATAAAGGCTATGTATGAGGAGATACAAAGGAATACATATACTGACGCTGATAGAAAAATATACGACAAGCTGGGGGATACAGACAGAGTTGAGAAATTCGGCCTCACAGTCGAGCAGACGGAAATTCTTTATAATGTAGAACTTCTGAAGACTCTGAATGATATACGGAATACCGGTTCACTTGGAAGTGGCAAAGCGGCAAAGCAACTGAAACTTGAGTGGGTAAAAGAGTGGAAAAGCTATATGGAAATGGGCTTTTCAAGCTTTGTCAATGATAATAGTGTAAAGCTTCACTGGTATGAGCAGGATGAACTGATTAAACTGATTGCTTCAAAGCAGCCGGACGGAACCTGGTTCAGGTTAGTTCTTCTGGAGGCAATGTTATTTGAGCCTTACTATGCTCTTAGTCTTGAAAAGGACAAGAAAGGCAACGATGTTCCTAGTAAAAAATATCAGCCGCTTAGTAATCCTATGGTTGGATATAAAAAAGATGCAGGTGATACTTTTCTGGATACGGAATTATCATACAGATTTTGCAGTGCCGGTTATGTTGCAAGGCTGCGGAAAACATACAATAGGGTAGTGAGAGAGCTGAATGAGGTATTAAAATCAACATTAACGGGATTTGCGGTTACGGCTGTAATTGCAGTTGCGACAGTCGCAACTGCCGGAATGTTTGCACCGGCAATTGCAGTTGCGCTGGTTGGAACGCAATTTGCAGGACTTAGCGGTGCCGCACTTACAAGTGCATGTCTTGCATATCTTGGCGGCGGGGCGATTGCAGTTGGAGGTATGGGAATGGCAGGTGGGACAATGGCTATTGTTGGTGGCGGAGCCCTGAATGGAATCGGTGTTGGTGCAGGTGCAGGTGCCACGGTAAGTGCTGTCGGGGTCATGGGAAAGAAGGCTACTATACTTCAGTCAGCAAAACTCATGGTATCGATGTATGAAATCTTTTTGAATGATGAACATGACATAGAATATTCTGATTATGTATACGAGAAGTATGTGGAAAACATAGCCAAATTAGAAAAGAAAGCTGTAGAACTTAAGCTGCGTGAAAATGTTGTGCCCAAAGAAGAAAAGAAAAAATTGAAGGCCGAGATAAAGAATATGGATGAGTCAGCACATGCGATGAAGATTGCAATGAAAAGCATGAATAAGTTCAAGAGTTCTTTTGAAGAAGGGCTTGGTACGTGACAAATTATGGCAGAAACATGCAGGAGAGAGTTTTGCATAAAATGCAGAAAAGAGTCCGGATATATTCTGCAGAAGAAGGATGTGGCAAGAACTATCAGGGATAAGGATTATACATTCGGAATTACGGTGGCTGTCTGCGCAGAGAGCGGGGAAGAAGATTTATAAAATACATTCTGATAAACCAAAAATATGGAATATCTACTGAAGAAATCAGCCGCCTTACTCCGACAGCAATCCGGCCAGATAGTAGAGTATGGCACATTCGTTTTCCTGCCATATGCGGTTGCTTCTTTCCACGGCGCAGATGAGATAGCCGTATACGATGTCTGACTTTCTGATCCTGACTACCATTGCAGATTCAAAACCGTTCTTCTGAAGCGTATCATAGAATATGGGGGAATCCTTCTCGACACGTTCAAGTGTATTCTCGGAGAAGATGTCTCCGGTCATAAGCTGTGCGATATCGCCGGCATCTCCGTTGAAAGAAATGTCGTTGACAGCTTTCATTCTTCTGTTTTCAAGGACATAGTACATGTCACGTACCTGCAGTATATCTGCTAACAGGGGCATTACGGTTTTCATTTTATTCTCAAAACCCACAGCATTTTCCGTGTCGAGCCTTAGCCTGTGCATGGAAGAAAAAACACCATGTTTTGCAATTTTGGAAATCTCTACATTTTTGTGTTCGGATTCGTCATAGATAGTATAGCAGTTACGTCCACGGCTTTTCCCAAGATAGAGCATTTTGTCGACGATTCCGAACAGATCCGTAAAGTTGTCGGAATCATTGGGGAATGTAGCACATCCGGAAGTTCCCGTGATGAGAGAGGAACCGTTGTCGAAGCGGACTTTGATCCGCAGTGCAGAGGAGTTGGTATACAGTTTTTCAAAGAAATTGATTTTTGAATCCGGATCGGTATTCTTAAGGTCGATAAGCAACAGTTCGTCTCCGCCGAAACGCCCGACCAGTCCGAAGCCGTCAGCAAAATCAGCCAGCTCCATTGTAACTGTTTTTAATACTGTGTCGCCTGCACTGTGGCCATAGCTGTCATTGATGAATTTGAAATTATCCAGGTCCAGTATCGTAAAAGTAAAGGGTGTCTTATCAGCGATGAGCGCTCTGACGAATTTCATGGAGTAGGCGCGTGACAGGACCCCAGTCAGCGGATCCAGGATTTCATCCAGGCTGATCTCATCAATGAGGTGGTCAAAGAAACTGAACTTACGGAGTCTCTCTCTCGTATATACGACTTGGGAACTGTCCGCACCGTTTTTCCTGCGCAGCACATCCGTGATATCCACGAAACTGCCCACAAGTCCTACTATTTTGTCTCCTTCATACAGAGGACGTTTGGATGCAATGATATCCCTTTCTTCACCGCGGATAAAACATTTTCCCTGGACTTTATAGGTGCTTCTGCCGGAGAGGACAAGAAGTTCATCGTGTTTAAAAGGCTCAGGATCTGAATGCCATCCCATATCTTCGTCGGTTTTTCCAATGAGGATATCTGCTGATTCAAAACCGTAGAAATCCAGAAAAGCCTGGTTTACACCTAGAAACCTGCGTTCATTATCCTTCCAGAATACGCAGTCCTGCGATGTGTTTATTATGCTGTCAAACAACTCTACTGTCATTTCCATAATAATATCTCCGGTACTATTTTTATATTTCTCTGATAATTTGTGTAATATGTATGATATGTACGCATACGCATAACGGTAATGTAGTAAGCCTTGGCTTACTATAGCATATTTTAGCAAATCATTCCACCGCAGCCGAGTGTGAGTGGAATTGTGTTGGTACAACGGAGCTCAGGATCAGGAGGGAGTGGTTTTAAATGATTTGTTAGCACTCAATAAAAATGAGTGCTAATTTTCTCTTGACTTTTTTCGTTGCCGGTCTTAAACTCTTTATTATGAAAAAGCGGTTCGTATGTCCGGGATGAGCAGTGGAGAACCGGTACGGATCGCAGACAGAAAAGCATTTATAAAGAATCATATAAAAGAAAGGATGTGTATCAAAATGGCAAGTAAGGGAAGCTTATCAATCAGCAGCGAGAATATTTTCCCGATCATTAAAAAATGGATGTATTCTGATCAGGATATCTTTTACAGGGAGCTGGTCAGCAACGGCTCTGACGCCATCACAAAATTAAAAAAGCTGGATATGATGGGAGAGTACAGCCTTCCTGACGGCTACAAGGGTAAGATCGAGGTCATCGTAAGCCCTGAGAACAAGACCATCAAGGTTATTGATAACGGTCTCGGTATGAGCGAGAAGGAAGTTGAGGAGTATATCAACCAGATCGCATTTTCCGGAGCAACGGATTTCATTGAGAAGTATAAGGATAAAGCTAATGAGGATCAGATTATCGGCCATTTCGGTCTGGGATTCTATTCCGCATTCATGGTAGCCGAGGAAGTTGAGATCGATACCCTTTCATACCGTGAGGGCGAGAAGCCTGTTCACTGGAGCTGCAACGGCGGTACCGATTATGAGATGACAGAGGGCAGCAGGACAGAAGTGGGAACTGAGATCACCCTTCATGTATCCGAGGACTGCACCAAGTACTGTAATAAGTATGAGGCTGAGGACGTACTGAAGAAGTACTGCTCCTTCATGCCTTATGAGATATTCCTTACAAAAGAAGGCGAGGAGCTGACCGAGACCATCAAGGTTTCTGAGAAGCTTGATACAGACGAGGTACTGGAAGAAATCCCCGGCACATATCCTAAAGATGCTGATGGAAATGAAGACACCAGCAAGGAAAAGAGCGAGGACAAGCTTAAGATAAAGAAGCGCCCTGTAGCCCTGAATGATACCACACCTCTCTGGGCAAAGCATCCCAATGAGTGCACAAAGGACGAGTATCTGGACTTCTACAGAAAGGTATTCCACGATTATAAGGAGCCGCTTTTCTGGATACATCTGAACATGGACTATCCCTTTAACTTAAAGGGTATACTTTACTTCCCCCGCATCAATATGGAATTTGAGTCCATTGAGGGCGTGATAAAGCTTTACAACAATCAGGTGTTCATAGCAGACAACATCAAGGAAGTTATTCCTGAGTATCTGATGCTCTTAAAGGGCGTTATCGACTGTCCGGATCTTCCTCTTAACGTTTCCAGATCAGCACTGCAGAATGACGGTTTCGTAAAGAAGATTTCCGAGTACATTTCCAAGAAGGTTGCTGACAAGCTTGCCGGAATGTGCAAGACAGAGCGTGAAGAGTACGAGAAGTACTGGGATGATATCAGCCCCTTCATCAAGTATGGCTGCTTAAAGGATGACAAGTTCTGCGAGAAGATGACTGACTACATCCTCTTTAAGGACATTGACAGCAAGTACATGACACTGCCTGAGTGCCTTGAGGTTAAGCCTATCGATACAGAGGACGGTGAGTCCGAAGAGAATGCTGTTGATGAAGACGGCAACAAGGTAGAGGCTGAGATCGTAAGCGATGACGAGAAGAAGTCACCGGATGATGAGGCTGAAGCTGAAGAGCCTAGGGAAAAGAAGATATTCTACGTAACCGACATGCAGCAGCAGAGCCAGTATGTGAATATGTTCCGGAAGGCAAAAAAGACTGCTGTCGTGCTCAAGGACAATATCGACCAGCCTTTCATGCAGCAGCTTGAGAGGAAAAACGAGAACATCCACTTCCTGCGCATAGATGCTGAGATCACCGATGACCTGACTGCTAAGAAGTCCGGCAAGGTAGAGGAGGAACTGGCTGAACAGACCAAGATCCTTGAGAAGATCTTCAAGAAGACTATCAAGAAGGACAACATCACTGTAAAGGCTGACAAGCTCAAGAATAAGGATATTTCTTCGCTCCTTACGGTTTCCGAGGAGTCAAGGCGTATGCAGGATATGATGAAGATGTATGCGTCAAACGGTCTCGATATGGGCGGCTTCCCGAAGGAAGGCCAGACCCTTATCCTGAATACATCAAATAAGCTTGTCCAGAAGATACTGGCAGATCAGGACAGCGAGAACTCACAGCTTCTCTTCGAGCAGCTCTACGATCTTGCCCGTCTCCAGAACGAGCCCCTGGATCCCGATGCAATGACCAAGTTCGTTGCAAGGTCCAACAAGCTTCTGTCCCTGCTGGCATAAATATTGAACGTAAATCCCTCGCTGAAAGTATTCGGCGGGGGATTTTTTGTGCTATAATATATACATTATGGAAACCTACAAGCGACTACTTTTTATAATAAATCCAAATGCCGGCATAAAGCGTAAGGAGAACAGGCTCAGCGAGATAGTGATCATGTTCTCTGATTACGGCTATGAGACCGTGATCCTTTTCACTGAGAAAAGCGGTGACGGCACGGAACTGGTGAAAAAACATGCCCGTGATGATATTTCGCTTATTGTCTGCATGGGCGGTGACGGAACCTTGAATGAAGTCATAGAGGGCTGCATCGGCATAGGCTGGGAAAAGCCCATAGGCTATATACCGGCTGGCTCGACCAACGATTTTGCGTCAAGCCTGGGTCTTCCGGAAGAGCCGGATGAGGCGGCGCACCGCATCATGACAGGTAAGGAACGCAAAATAGATACAGGGGTTTTCAACGGAAGGGGCTTTGTCTATACAGCTACTACCGGGCTTTTTTCCAAGACGTCATATGAGACTCCTCAGGCTGTAAAGAATCTGCTGGGGCATTTTGCATATGTTATGGGGGGGATCAAGGACTTAAGCGAGTTTTCGCCTATGGAGATGACCATAGAGGCTGACGGTGTTCAGTATGAAGGCGTGTATTCACTGGTTTCGCTGTGCAATACATATTCTCTGGGCGGCATGATGAATTTCGAGGAGAGTTCTGTCGATCTTTCAGACGGCTATTTTGAGCTTCTGATGATAATGAATCCTGACGACATACTGGAGCTGGATTCCATCAGGAGGGCTCTTGTGGAGCGTGACTTCTCCACAGGACTCGTAAGTATGATAAAAGTAAAAAATGTAAAGATCGCATGTAAGGATATGCCGGACTGGTCACTGGACGGCGAATATGAGAAGGGTTCCAGGGTGAATAAGTTTTCCATAAGGGAGGGCGCGATCACCATAATATGCTGATGATAGTAAGTTGAGACGGCGGGCGTGGATGCGCCTTGTATGAAAACGGAGGGTTACGGTTATGAAGCTTACATTTATCGGAGCGGATCATGAGGTTACCGGCAGTTGCCATGTACTGGAGGCCTGCGGCAAGAAGATACTTCTGGACTGTGGTATGGAGCAGGGCACGAACGTGTTTGAGAACGCGGAGCTGCCCTTTGAGGAAGGCTTGATCGACTATGTGCTGCTTTCCCACGCTCATATCGACCACTCGGGACTTTTGCCTTTGATCTATGCAAGAGGTTTCAGGGGCCAGATAATGGCTACGGAGGCAACAGCAGATCTGTGCAGCATAATGCTCAGGGATTCTGCACACATACAGATGCAGGAAGCTGAGTGGCGTAACAGGAAGGCACAGAGATCTGCAAATAATTCTGTATTGGAACCGCTTTATACCATGGAGGATGCAGACGGTGCCATCAGGCATCTGGTGCCTTTCCCCTATGATGAGATAGAAGAGCTCTGTGACGGCATAAAGTTCCGCTTCACTGATGTGGGACATTTGCTTGGCTCAGCAAGTATTGAGATATGGATCACTGAATCCGGAGTTACCAAGAAGTTAGTATTTTCCGGCGATATAGGAAATAAGAAGAGTACCCTTATAAGGGATCCCCAGTATGTGGAAGGAGCTGACTATGTCATCATGGAATCCACATACGGCGCAAGGCTTCATAATACAGAGAAGCCTGACTATGTGGGAGAGCTTGCAGCTATTATTTCCGAAACCCTTTCAAGGGCGGTAATGTGGTAATTCCTTCCTTTGCGGTAGGACGTACCCAGGAGCTGCTTTATTACATACGTGAGATAAAGGAAAGAAAGCTTGTTCCGGAGTTTCCGGATTTCCCGGTATATGTGGACAGTCCGCTGGCGGTTGAAGCTACGGAGGTTTTCCATAGAAACATAGAGAACTGCTTCTCGGATGAAGCTCTTGAGCTTGTTCACAAGGGAATAAATCCGATCACTTTTACGAACCTTCATTTGAGCATCACCAGTGAAGAGTCAAAGATGATCAACTTCGAGAATGAACCCAAGGTCATTCTTTCCGCATCGGGAATGTGTGATGCGGGCCGTATCAGGCACCATCTGAAGCACAACCTGTGGAGGCCTGAGAGTACAATCCTTTTCGTAGGATACCAGGCTGTGGGTACTTTGGGACGCATCCTTGTAGACGGTAAAAAAGAAGTTAAGCTCTTTGGTGAAGAAATCGAGGTCAGGGCTGATGTAAGGACTCTTGCCGGAATGAGCGGACACGCTGACAAGAACGGCCTTCTTGAGTGGCTTCAGAATATCGGTGAAAAGCCCCAGAAAGTATTCGTGGTGCATGGCGATGATGACTCAGCCAAGCTTTTCACGGAGTGCTTAAAGAGCGAGTACGGGTATGATGCATATGCACCTTACAGCGGTACGGTCTTCAATATGATAACCGGCGAGTTCATCTATGAAGGCAAGCCTATTCCCGTCAAGAAGAAGGCTGCACGTATCTCCGAGGTATTTGCAAGGCTTATTGCAGCGGGCCAGAGGCTTATGGCTGTTATTTATAAAAACGAGGGACTTTCGAATAAGGATATGGCGAAGTTTGCCGACCAGATCAATTCACTATCAGATAAGTGGGACAGAAAATAATGGATGATTTTATTGAATACACTGTAAAAAAGAAAACTACTAACAAGCAGAAGCTGATAAGGGTGCTGAACTGGGCCTTTATGGTCTATCTGGCATTTATGTCCATAATATGGCTGCCGGTACAGTTCGTAGCCATAGGCCTCTTCGTTGTTGTGGGGTACTGGTTCTTGTACCATTTTATCATCTACCCTATGACTGATCTTGAATTTGACTACATCTACTGTGAAAAAGAGATCACCATAGACAAAGTCATGGCCAGGAAGAAGAGAAAGCAGTTTGCGGTTTATTCCCTTGAAAAGATGAGCGTGCTGGCACCTTTGGGTTCCGAAAAGCTGAAAAGGTATGACCTTGATGGCGTGAAAGTCGTGGACTTAAGTAGCGGAGCCGCTATTGATGAAGATAATGAAACGGGTGAAAAGCGTTATGTTATGTTTTACGATACGAAAACTAAAGTAATTCTTGATTTGTCCCCCGAATTTGTTAAAATAATACAAAATAATGCACTGGGAAAAGTATATTTAGACTAAAGGAGGATAAGATGGGAACCATTATTGGAGAGGGCATTACCTTTGATGACGTACTTTTGCAGCCAAGCTATTCGGAAGTCATCCCTAACGAAGTAGATCTTTCTACAAAACTTACGAAGAGCATCAAACTCAATATACCTCTTATGAGTGCCGGCATGGATACAGTTACTGAGCATCGCATGGCAATCGCTATGGCAAGACAGGGCGGTATCGGAATCATCCATAAGAATATGTCAATAGAAGACCAGGCTGCCGAGGTAGATATGGTAAAGCGTTCTGAGAACGGTGTTATCACCGATCCCTTCTCACTTTCACCTGACCATACACTGGCTGATGCAGACAATCTTATGGGCAAGTACCGCATAAGCGGCGTGCCTATCACAGAGGGCAGGAAGCTTGTAGGTATCATCACAAACAGAGACCTTAAGTTCGAAACAGATTTCAGCAAGAAGATCCGTGAGTCCATGACCAGTGAGAATCTGGTTACTGCAAAAGAGGGTATCACTCTTGAGGAAGCCAAGGAAGTCCTGGCAAGGTCCAGAAAGGAAAAGCTTCCCATTGTTGATGATGATTTCTCATTAAAGGGACTCATTACAATAAAGGATATAGAGAAAGCCATCAAGTATCCCAACGCTGCAAAGGATGCACAGGGCAGGCTTTTATGCGGTGCAGGCGTCGGTATAACCGCCAATGCTCTTGAGCGAGTGGATGCGCTTGTAAAGGCAGGTATCGATGTAATCGTACTTGACTCTGCACACGGTCATTCCGCAAATGTTATCAGATGCGTGAAGGATATAAAGGCAAAGTATCCTGACCTCCAGCTTATAGCCGGTAATGTGGCAACAGGCGAGGGCACAAAGGCTCTTATCGAGGCAGGTGTTGACTGCGTAAAGGTTGGTATCGGTCCCGGTTCCATCTGTACTACTCGTATCGTGGCAGGTATCGGCGTACCTCAGATAAGCGCTATAATGGACTGCTACGCGGTGGCAAAGGAATATGATATTCCCATAATAGCAGACGGCGGCATACAGCATTCCGGTGATATCACCAAGGCTATCGCAGCCGGCGGAAGCGTATGTATGATGGGCAGCATATTTGCGGGATGTGACGAGAGCCCGGGAACATTTGAGCTTTTCCAGGGCCGTAAGTACAAGGTGTACAGAGGAATGGGATCCATTGCAGCCATGGAGAACGGCTCAAAGGACAGATATTTCCAGGAAAATGCAAAGAAGTTGGTTCCGGAAGGTGTGGAAGGCCGCGTGGCATACAAGGGAACAGTAGAGGACACGGTATTCCAGCTGATAGGAGGCTTAAGATCAGGAATGGGATATTGCGGCGCAAAGGATATAAAGACACTGCAGGATACCGGAAAGTTCGTAAAGATTTCCGCAGCGTCACTTAAGGAAAGTCACCCTCACGATATACAGATCACGAAGGAAGCTCCTAACTACAGCGTGGATGAGAACTAAGTAATGATTTATCAGTCACGGCGGCCCTCGGGACGCTGTGACTTTTTTATGCGATAAGCCGTCGAGGGTAGCAAGAGTACGGATGCGCATATCTGTTTAAGGAAGACCAATGTTAATGCTTAAAAAAAGTAATGCCCACAATTTCATAAAAGGCATAGGCGTCATGGTTCTCATGCTTGCTTTTTTCCTTACTGCCTGTGAAGGCGGAGTTGCTGACCCCTTAAAGGATATAAACGGCCGCACCAAGGCTGAACTTCTTGCGGACAAGAGCGTGGTCTTTTCTGAACCTTCAGGCTTTTATGACAATGAATTCGAGCTTGAGCTGAGCATGAATCCGGATGTCATAAGCAATGCGGCCGGGGTGAGCATATACTACACAACGGACGGCAGTGATCCGGCAGTCAGTTCTACCAGGATACTTTATGACGCACCGCTTACCGTAAAGGATATGAGGGGGACAGAAAATAAGCTGTCCGTAATTGATCCCGCTCTGATCACCATAGACCATATGGCTGTTGCCGATGGCAGTTTTGTTAATACCGCTGAACTTCCTGGAAATGACGATGTTGATAAATGCTTTGCCATAAGGGCGGTCTGTGTTACGGATAAGGGTGAGGTGTTTAATGAAAACCAGGCCTGCTATTTCATTGGCGATGTTTCCGGTCATGTGGCAGGTGCGGTACAGAGCGCTGCTGACGGCTGGAATTTCTATATCGTAAATATTCAGATGGATGAAAATGACCTTTTTGACCATCATACTGGCATATATGTAAAAGGAGTGCAGTATGACTCGGCTGTGAAGGTTTTTGAGGATAATGGCCTTTCACAGGAAGAAGTGCTTGCGCATGTTGACCCTTGGACGCCGGCTAACTATAACATGCGCGGCATAGAGTGGGAGAAACGCGCTGCGCTCAATATACTTTCATGTTCTGCAGACGGAAAAATAACTGAAGTTACTAACCAGAACTGCGGACTTAGGATTCAGGGGCATGCCAGCAGGTCTTTACTGCAGAAGAGTTTCCGTCTGTATGCCCGCATGGACTATGGCACGGCTGATTTCAATTTCCCTTACTGGGGTGATGAGTTAAAGAATGACAAAGGTGAAAGTGTTGACTGCTTTGATACTATGATACTCCGTTCGTGCTTTAATGGTCCTGCGTACATGGCAAAGTGTGAGGATGCCATGCTCCAGGAAATGCTCTCTGACAGTGGCAAGATCGATACGGATTTCCAGAAAGCCTGTCCCTGCGTGATCTACCTGAACGGTGAGTACTGGGGAGTATATATGCTTACTGCTGATTATAATACCCAGTATTTTGAAGAATTGCATGGACTCAAGAAGGACAATGTGGTGGTATACAAGATGATAGACGGTGATGACCCTACGCTGGACAGCGGAAGACTGCCTGAGAATATCACCGACCAGCTGTATTACTACAGGGATCTGATGCATTTCTTTGAGACTGTTGACAGTCTTGAGGATGACTCTGACTATGAGGAATTCTGCAAGCTGGTGGATCCGGATTCATTCCTGGATTACTTTGCGGCGGAAGTATGGCTCAATAATGTGGACTGGCCGGACGGTAACTGGATCATGTGGCGTACCATAGAAAAAGAAAATGACAGTTACGGTGATACCAGATGGCGTATGGCTTTAAATGATCTTGACCAGTGTGGCAGCTTTGACGGAGAGGCAGGCAGGAATACCATAAAGGATTCATTTACACAGCGAGAGGAAGGCCTGTTGGCAAAGGATACTCCCTACATAGCTGTCAGGGTATTTGCTTATCTGATGACTAACGAAGGGTTCAAGCAGAGGTACAAGGAAAAGCTGCTCGATCTGTCTGCGGATACTTTCAGTGAGGAAAATGTGGATACATATTTCTCCAAATATGAGCATCTTATGTGTGATGACCTGCTGGAGCAGCACTATCAGCGTTATCCTTCGGAGGGAAGTGTTGATATGGCAAGGGAACATTTTGCAAAGCTCAGGCAGTTCATGTCTGACAGGCCGGTGTATATCTGGCCAATGCAGGATGAACTGTAGGATGGGTATATGAATGAACGATCCTGATGGCGCCGGAAATCGGCGCATTAGGAAAATGTTTTAGATTGTTATGGATTATAAAAAGACAGGGCATGGCAAAATAAAGGATGTAATTTTCTATCTGGCCGGCAGTACGTATTTCTTTGTCTGCTTTTTTTTTGTTTTCACATGTTACGCCAATGCATATATTGATCCCAGTGCAGTAACATATATGATACAGGCCGTGGCAGCAGTAGCAATCGCTGCCGGAGCCATGTTTACAGTTTTCCGCCATAAGATTGGAAGTTTCTTCAACAAAGGGAAGGGCAGGAAAAACCGCCGGAAAATACACCTGACAAAGCTGCTTGAGGACGGACCGTCAGACGGGGATCTTTATCCATGATGGGCGCTGTAGGACAATTTTTCGGGTGGTGTATGTATCTGTGCTATCGGATGCTTCCTTTTTACGGCCCGACTATTATTCTCTTTACTCTTGTCACAAAGGTAATTCTTTTGCCGATTTCTGTTCTGGTGCAGAAAAACAGCATCAAGATGGTGCAGATGTATCCGGAGCTTAATCGCATCAAGGTAAGGTGCTTCGGAAACAAGGACATGATCTCCGAGGAGCAGTACGCCCTTTATAAAAAGAATAACTACCACCCCATGCTTGATATCGTGCCGGTGGTGGCTCAGCTTATAATCCTGATGGGCGTGGCGGATGTAATAAGGCAGCCTGCGGGATATCTTAAGGATCCGGCTCTTGATATGTTTTTCTGCGGCCTGGATCTGGGCAGGATCCCCTATGAGACCGGTGGTATATATCTTTGTGTGCCGGTTATCGCAGCGGCATCAGCCTGGCTTATGTGCTTTACCCAGAACCGTTCCAATGTCCTTCAGTCAGAGCAGAGCAAGGCAAACCAGTGGATCACCCTTATCTTAAGCGTGGGGCTGTCTCTTTACCTGGGGGCTTTTGTTCCTTCGGGAATGGGCCTCTATTGGGTAGTCAGCAACCTCCTGTCCATAGTGCAGATGTATCTGCTTAATTTCTTTATTGATCCCAAGAAGTATATTGACTATGAGGCGCTGTCCGAAAGCCGCAGGGAGCTTGCGGATATGCAGGTCATGGTCAGTGAAAAGGACAATAAGCGGCCAAAGGAAGTCATAGAAAAAGAAAAGGCGGACTATAAGCGTTTCCTTGAGTATGAGGGAAAGCAGGTCGTGTTTTATTCTGAAAAGAACGGATTCTATAAATATTTTAAGGATGTCGTAGAGGGAATCCTTGAAGGCTCTGATGTGGTGATACATTACATCACAAGCGATCCTGATGATGATGTATTTAAACTTGCTGATGAACGATTCAGGGTGTACTACATCGGTGAGAATAAGCTGATCGTGCTTATGATGAAAATGGATGCGGATGTGGTGGTGCTGACCACTCCCGATCTGCAGAAATACCATATAAAGCGTTCTATGGTACGTGATGATACAGAGTATATCTATATGGATCACGCTGTGGCCAGTGCAAATCTGACTTTGCGTAAGCATGCGCTGGATGCCTTTGATACGGTTTTTGTTACGAATGAGCGCATGGCCATGGAAATGCGTGCAATGGAAAAGGCATATGGCCTTCCTAAAAAAAAGCTGGTCAAGTACGGTTATGCACTGATCGATAATATGATAGCTGCTTACGGAGAGTCGCATGGTGAAGATAAAATTGATGAGACACGCCCGGATCGTAAGCCTGATATACTTATCGCACCTTCCTGGCAGACAGACAACATCATGGATCTGTGCATAGAGGAAGTTCTGGACCGTCTGGGTGGCGGGGATTATCATGTGATCGTCCGTCCTCATCCCCAGTATGTACGTCATTTTGAAGATAAACTTAATTACCTTTCAAAGAAGTATGAAGAGAATCCATGTATTGAGTTCCAGCTGGATTTCTCATCAAATAAGACTGTGTTTTATGCGGATGTGCTGATAACGGACTGGTCGGGCATAGCTTACGAATATGCATTTACCACCTTAAAGCCTGTGCTTTTCATAAATACTCCCATGAAGATCATGAATCCCGATTACAAGGAGATCGACGTGATTCCCTTTGATATAGAGGCAAGGGACCAGGTGGGTATTTCCGTGGCTCCTGATAAGCTGGACGAAATAGCTGACAGGGTAAACAGGCTTCTGACTGAGGAAGTTTATTCTAAGGAATCCCTGCGTAATGTAAGGGATAAGTATCTCTATAATGTGGGGAAAAGTGCGGAAGTAGGAACGAGATATATACTTCGCAGTCTCCTGGAAACAGAGAAGCGTTACGAGAACGAGTCCGTAGTCATAGACAGCGGAGTAAATGAAGATAACGGATCATCAGGAAGCATATCCGAAGAACGGTCAAAAGAGGGCTTTATAAAGGGATATCCGGGGCGGCTGGCCCTTCCTGCTATCCTGCTGCTGTTTCCGGCAATGATGATAGGCATACTGGGACCGCTTGAAATATATGCCGGCAATGTGAGCGAGCTGTTTTTCGGAACTAAGGATTTCTTCTGGATGTTTTTGGCAGTATCGCTATTGGGTGTGGCAGCAGGCGCAGCGGTCATTGCACTGTTCCCTGAAAAGATCCGCACTGTCTTAAATACGCTTATTTTTGCGGTAAGCATAATGTGCTATGCACAGAATATGTTTTTGAATAAGCAGCTTATAAAGACTGACGGAAGCAAGATGGACTGGAGCCTGTTTCGGGGGTATACCATCGTCAATACCATTGTATGGATAGCGGTGATAGCCGGAATATGCGTGCTGTCATTTTTCCTCAGAAAAAAAAGGGATAAGCTGTTCGGAGGCGTCAGCCTGTTCCTTATAGCGGTTCAGCTGGTGGCAGTCTGCAGCCTCCTGTTTACAAATCCGTATACTGTTACCCGTGACAAAATGTATGCACTTTCCGGCGAAGACGAGTTTGCGCTTGCGCATGGAGACAATGTCATACTCCTGATCATTGACAGATACAGTAACGGAGCTTTTGACAATCTGGTGGAGGCCCATCCTGAAACGGAGCAGATATTTAAGGACTTCACATATTATAATAATGCCAACAGCAAGTACAATTACACTTTCCCGTCCATACCTTATATGCTTACTCTGGTGGATCCGGACTGCAGCCTGACTGCCAATGACTACAAGGAGCAGGCCTGGGAAAACGGAAGGTCAGGTGAATTTTACGAGCTTTTGCATAAGCACGGCTACACCTACAATCTCTATACGGGCTCGGGGCGCGCGGTGTACAGGGATCCTTCCGTACTACTTGGAAGCGTGGATAATATAACAGAGCTTGATGATGTTGCATATGTTATCCATTACGACAGGATGTTCAAACTTATGACAAAGACCAGCCTGTTAAAATATGCTCCTTATGTTGCCAAGCCTAAGCTTGAAGTACAGAGTTTTTACTTTGACGGCCTGGTGACCTTTGAGGGAACGGATACATGTACATCGGATAATGGCGACTATTATGATATCCTTATGGAGAATGGCCTGCATATCGATGAAGGCATGCAGAATGCACTGATCATTACACACTTAAACGGCATTCATAATCCCCTTACAATAGACGAGCATGTAAACCATGTGGAAGACGACAGCGTAAGCATAGAACAGGTTCAGCAGGGACTGAATATAATACTGGCAGAGTATTTTGAACAGCTAAAAGAACTTGGCGTATATGATGATGCAACCATAATAATAACAGCCGACCATGGCCAGTACATCGACTCCCTTGACCTGCAGCCTATCTACCTGATCAAGCCGGCCGGCCAGACCCAGGACAGCATGACAGTTAATGCTGCGCCCATAAGCAGTGAGGACTTTATTCCTACCGTACTGAGCGTGATTGGCGAGGACTACAGTTCTTTCGGTACATCCATTTTCGATCATGTCCCCGGTGAAAGCAGAGTGAGGAGCTCGGCATATCCCCATGCAGGTTTCGATGTATACACCTATGACGGAAACCGTGATACACTGAGGGAGATGGTGGTAAACAATGAACTTACGAGGATCCAGGCCACTGAGGACTGGGATTAGTATGATCTGAGGAGCATAGCATGAAATTTAAAAAGAAGATAATGTATATAGCTGTTATGTGTATGGCCCTTATTATTCCTGTGGCTTTCACTGCCTGCGGTGACGAAGGCGAGCTGCCGCCGGCGCCTGTGTTTTCTGCGTCTTCCGGTGCTTATGCTGAGGGGACTACTATTGCCCTTACGGACGAGTCTTTCTGGGGAAGCATCTGGTATACCACAGACGGCAGTGATCCCAGAACATCTGAAACGGCAGTAAAGTATAAGAAAAAAGAACCTATAGAAATAAAGGACAGGAGCAAGGATCCTAATGTTCTCTCTGCAATCGACCCGCTGCTTATTTCTCCCTGTCTGGGCAAGGTAAAGGAAGGGGACGATAAGGTGACAGGTGATGTGACTGTTCCGAAGGATAGTGACGTGGACAAATGCACTGTCGTAAGGGCAGCCTTCAGGAAGATCGGCGGTACATGGTCTGACGAGGTCAGCGCTGTGTATTTTGCCGGAAATATGACAATGCATATTGAGGGGCTTACGGACAGCTGCTTAGCGTCTGACAGGGACATGATAGTCATAAGCATTCAGGCAGACTATAATGATTTCTTTGATTACGAAACCGGAATATATGTGGCCGGAAAGGCTTTTGACGATAAGCTGGCACAGGAACTGCTGGAAGACGATGACAGCATAAGCCTTCCCTGGGCTGATGCAAACTACAGAGGAAAAGGACGCGAATGGGAACGTACAGTACGCATGGATGCGCTTTCGGTGTCGGCCAACGGTTATGTGAAGGAACTTCTTTCCCAGGACTGCGGCATAAGGATACAGGGCAACTATTCCCGGGCAATGCTGCAGAAGAGTTTCAGGCTCTATGCAAGGGAAGAATATGGAACAAAGAAATTTAATTATCCCTTCTTTGGTGAGGAATATAAGGCTGATTCCTTCAAGCACTTGGTGTTAAGAAGCGGGTGCTCGGAAGGATTTACGGAGCAGGCAAAATTCGGTGACGCTATGCTGCAGGACATGTCGGCAGAGGCCAGCGGACTTCCGACCCAGCAGACCAGGCCCTGCATCGTATATCTGAACGGAGAATACTGGGGGCTGTATATCCTGACGGAAGACTATACTGAAAAGTACTTCGAGGATGTGTGCGGGCTCGCAAAGGATGACGCAGTACTGTATAAATCCTACGGAACCGGAGACTGCAGGCTGGACGAAGGAGAGGTGCCGGAAGGCTATGATGAAATGTATTACATCGATGAGCTGAATGCTTTCATGGACGGGTTTGATGACCTTAGTGACAAGGGTGATTATGAGACGTTCTGCGAGGTAGTGGACCCGGAGAATGTAATGCAGTATTTTGCTCTAGAGGTCTGGCTGGATAACCAGGACTGGCCGGCAACTAACTGGTCCCTGTGGCGCAGCAAGACCGTTACGGATGATGGTTACGGTGACGGCCGCTGGCGTTTCGTACTGCAGGATCTGGACCGCTGTGCCCTTAATCCCGGCGAAAATATGATTGAAAAAAAGGAGCTTCTCAATACTGACACAGATAATCCGGCAGTGAGGATTTTTGCACTGCTTATGACCAATGAAGAATTCAAGGCTGACTATAAGCAGTGCCTGTGGGATTACTCGCTGGATGTATTTACCGAGGAATATGTGGACGATTATATCGACCGGTACGCTGATGAATACGAGCCGCTTTATGACCAGTTTTTTGCCCGTTATCCGGACCTCGGAAGTACAGAAGGGGCATTGGATGAGATAGATGCATTTGAGGATTTTATGGATGACAGGCCGGCATATATATGGCCTATTCAGGATGAGCTGTGATGTGACTTTTTAGTAAAAATATCGTATAATGTTATAGATTGTATTTTCCTGAGGGGAGGATAGTATATGATCGATAGCAGACAATGTTTACGTAGAATAGCAGAGGTATTATTACCGGATTTTATCAGCGTTTATTACGTTGATATTGAAACGGATGAATACGTCTGCTTTTTTGTTTCCCCGGATTCAAAATCCCTTGAGGTAAAAAAGAGCGGGGATGATTTCTTTTGTTTCATGTCGGAATATTCCGAGGCACATGCTTGTGCTGAGGACCTTCATATCTTTAAAGAAGACCTTCAGAAGGAAAAACTGCTGAGTGAACTTGAGGTCGGAAAAGGATTGGCTGTTGTATATAGGATTAATGTTGATGGAAAGCTTGTCTATCATCAGCTTCGTATAAACCGCGATTCCCATGACGGGGAGGAGTTTTTTGTTCTGGGGGTGCAGAATGTGGAAGAGCGGATACGTGAGAGAAAGCTGGCTGACCGGACAGAAACAGAGAGAGATATCTATAACCAGATAGTAGAAAGCCTGGCAGCGAAATATGATGTAATCTACTATGTGGATCCTGACAGCGGGAAGTATTCCGAATTCAGGGATGATCCGGAAACGGGCAGTCTGGATATAAAGGAAAAGTCGGGTGATTTCTTTGAGGATTCGATAGCGGATATAGAGATGCTCATTTTTCCTCAGGACCGGTTCAGGATGAGGAATATAGTGGAAAAGAATAATCTCCTTTCACTGATCGCCGGAAAAAAATCATACAGCGTGGATTACCGTCTGGTGGTCGAGGGGAAGATACAGAATACCCGGATGACTATCGCACAGGTAAGCGACCGTAATCATATTGTTATAGGTGTTATCAATATAGATGAAGAGGTGGCCAGGGAGAGAGCGCGTGTCAATGCCATCAATTCTGCCAATGAAAGAGCGACCAGGGATGAACTGACAGGTGCAAATAACAAAAATGCATATGGCAGACTGGAAGAGGAACTGCAGGAAAAAATCGATAATGGTCTTGAACCGGAAATATGCCTTGTAGTCTGTGATCTGAATAATCTGAAGCTGGTAAATGATTCAATGGGGCATAAGGCCGGTGATGAATATATCAAGTCGTTATGTCAGCTGCTGTCAGATACATTTCCACATAGCTATGTATACAGGATCGGCGGTGATGAATTTGTTGTCTATCTGAGAAAGTCAGACTGCCGCAGAAGGATTGCCCTTTTTGACAAGATTAAGAAACAGATATGTGAGAATAAGGCGACGGGAGATGGCCCGGTGGCGGCTGTCGGTATGGCTGTATTCGATCCCTCAAAAGATGAGAAGGTGACGGATGTCTTTGACAGGGCTGATAATATGATGTACCTGAATAAGCGCGAACTGAAAGGGGAGGATGATCAGACGGTAAATTCGGAGTCAGATTCCCAAAGTGAGATCGATGCTCTTCATAAAGCAATGCTTGATTCCCTGTTTGATGCTTTTTCTGTTGTGGCAGAGGGAAGCTACGTTTTTATCTGCGATATGAAATATGACTATTCCAGATGGTCAAAGACGGCGGTAGATACCTTTGAGCTTCCTTCGGAATATATGTACAATGCCGGTGCCATCTGGGAGGAAAAGATACACCCCGATGACAGGGCGGCATATGCCGAAGGAATAAATGCTGTTTTTACAGGCAGCTCGGAAGCCCATGATATGCAGTACAGGGCAAGGCGCCCCAGCGGAAAATATGATGTCTGCACCTGCAGGGGCCTGGTAATGAGAAACCAGCAGGGAATACCCACTTATTTCGCGGGAGTTATCAGGAACCACGGAATGCAGGGCAATATGGATTCCTTGACCGGACTTCGTAATCAGAACGGCTTTTTTGATGATCTTCGCAGAAATATGAGCCAGGGTATCGATACAAGGCTTTTCATGATCGGTATCAGGAGGTTCTCTGATATAAATGAAATTTACGGCTATGATTTCGGTAACAGCGTTCTGCAGAAGCTGGGAAGGATCTTCTTTGAAAGGCTGGGGAACCGCGGTAGCCTTTACCGTCTGGACGGAACGAGATTTGTTGTTATGACAAATGTTATTTCAGTTTCTGAGATGCGCGTAAGATACGAAGAGATGCGGAGTTTCTGCCGCAGGGGCTTTGAGGTGGAAGGCAGGTCGGTGGTGTTGGAGCTTAATGCCGGTGCCATTTCCATCGATCATTTTTCCATTGACGAAAAGACTATCTACTCATGCCTTCAGTATGCATATAATGAGTCAAAATACCAGCGTCAGGGCGATCTGATAGAATTCCAGAACGCTATGAACGAAGAGGACAGAGTCCGGATCGAAAAGATCCATTCCATCAGGGCGTCCATAAGCCGTGGTTGCAAGGGCTTTTATCTGCTGTACCAGCCTGTTGTGGATGCGGATAACGAATATATAAAAGGAATGGAAGCACTGCTTCGCTGGAAGGACGAAGACGGCAAGGTGGTGCCGCCGGATCTGTTTATTCCGATTCTGGAAAATGATCCTCTTTTCCCGGAGCTTGGGAAATGGATACTTAAGGAAGCACTTCTTGCCGCAAAGCCTATACTTGAGTACAGGCCGGACTTTACGGTCAATGTGAACCTTTCATATTCCCAGCTTGAGAGGGCGGATTTTCTGGACACTGTTTTTTCGATCATCAAAGAGACCGGTGTGCCAAACGAAAATATCTGTCTGGAGATAACGGAGCGTTGCAGACTTCTGGATATGGAGCTTTTAAAGAATGTTGTAGTTAATCTCAGAGGAAAAGGGATCAAAGTAGCACTTGATGATTTTGGTACGGGATTTGCTTCGGTAGGTCTTCTGAAGGATATCACATTTGATATCATAAAGATTGACAGGAGCTTTGTTCTTCACGTGGACAGAGACAGAAAGGAACAGGCATTGGTTGACAGTTTCTCAAGTCTGGCAGAATCCTTTGGCACAAAGATCTGCGTAGAGGGAATAGAAAATGCCGCAATGCGGGAAGTTCTCATAAATTATAATGTACAGAGCTTCCAGGGCTATTACTATTCCAGACCGGTGGAGATTGATGAGATCATAGACAAAATTAAGGCTGAAGGCGGGGAGTGATTTCCCCCGGGATCTGCCGATGATAACGGACACTGTACAGGAAGGAAGACAAGACATTGAACGACAGATCATTACAAAATGCAAGAATACATAATTCCGTTGCGATAATCTTAACCGTGGCAGGCGTACTGACTGCTTTGGTAAACATATCATTGGGATGGGAATTCTGGGTGCCGCCGCTGATCCTTGGAGGACTCATAGCCTTATGGGTGCTGCATGTGGCACAGATCGGCACATGGACATCCAGAGAGAATTATTTTCTGATTTATTCCATGCTGGTTGCCTTTTATCATGGTGTTCACAGTACCAGCTTTTTTGACATCATTGCCGTATTCACATTGCTTATGGCTACTTTTTCAATGGTAAGGCGCAGGGAGTTTCTGGCCTTGCTTCTTGGTGAATTCTTTGTATTGATGATCATACAGACTGTTATGATGTTTATGATCGACGGGAGTGAGGCAGACTCGCTTACCGTCTTCAGGATAATATTCCATTGTGTGGTTGCTATCGGTGTATACAAGGGATTAAATGATGCTCTTAAGAACAACCGCAAGGACAGGGACGAGCTGGAGGTAATGTATAAGGAACAGCAGGCTTCAAAGGAAGAGACAGAGGATTTCCTTGTCAACATTTCCCATGAGCTGCGTACACCTGTCAATGTTATAAACGGAATGTCCAGCCTGATCCTCAAGAAAGAAGACAGGGACGATGTGGTTTCAATAAGGGATGCGGGACTCAGACTCTCTGGCCAGATAGAGGATATTCAGGACTACAGTGAGATACAGCGGGGCGATGTGATACTGGAAGAAGAAAAGTATATGATCACATCGCTTTTGAACGATATCATATCTAATTATCAGGTGGTTAAGCCGGATAAAAATATTGATCTTATCGTGGACTTAGATCCTAGCGTGCCTGCCATGATGCGAGGCGATGCAGGAAAGATAAGCCGCGTGATACTGCATCTTCTTGATAATGCGATTAAGTTTACCGACCATGGCGGCGTATATCTTAAAGTTTCATCGATAAAAAGATCCTATGGCGTCAATCTCGTCATTGAAGTGACGGATACCGGAAAGGGCATGGGGCGGTCTGATATTGAGAAGATTTCACAGGGCATATATCAGGCAAATACCAAACGAAACCGGAATACCGGCGGAATAGGCTTAGGTCTTTCCATTGTATACGGTTTTGTACGTAAGATGAACGGTTTCGTAAATATCGAGAGCAGGAAGGGGGAGGGAACTACTGTCCGTGTAAGTATTGCACAGTCTGTAATAGATCCGTCGCCATGCCTAAGCGTAGACAGGGAGGAATATACCAGCATAGCCTTCCATGTCATGCCTGAAAAGTATGATACGCCTAAGGTAAGGGATTTCTATAGGATGATGGCAGCTTCCATGGCTTCGGGGCTCAGAATGAATCTTTATTCTGCGCCTGATCGTGCTGAACTTGACAGGCTTACCCAGCGCAGTGACATTACCCATATATTTATGGGACAGGAAGAATATTTGGCTGCCCCGGATTATTTTGATGACCTTGTAGTAAAAGGATTTACTGTGGCAGTGTCAGCAAAAGATGGTTTTAAGGTTAATGCCGGAAGCGGGGTCATAGTTATGCCGAAACCTTTGTACGGATGTCCCGTAGTCAAGGTCCTGAACGGTGACATTGGCGGATCACTTATGCCGGGACTCGAAGATGAAAGACGCCCTGTCCTCGAGGGTATAAGGGCATTGGTAGTGGATGACGAACCCATGAACCTTGTGGTGGCCACCGGTATTTTCAAGGAATATAGGATGTACATAGATACTGCAGCCAGCGGCAAGGAAGCCATAGAGAAATACAGAAAGAATGAATATGACATAGTCTTCATGGATCATATGATGCCGGAAATGGATGGTGTGGAGGCAATGAAGCACTTAAAGGAAGTGGCTTCAGATCAGGGAAGGGTGCTTAGGATAATAGCTCTTACCGCCAATGCAATAAGCGGTGCCAGGGAGATGTTTTTGCGTGAAGGCTTTGATGAGTTTATCAGTAAGCCCATACATATCAACGAGTTCGAAAGGACGGTCAGCAAGGTTCTTCCCAGTAGGAACGGCAGGAAGGGGGCTGGCGTATGAGACTGAGTGAACGCCTGAAAAAACTGCTTAATGACCCCTCCAGGGAATTCAGCGAAAAGGTCTTTATACTGTTGACCTTAGTGGCTGTTGTTGTTGCCGTAGTTGCTCTTATAGGTGACTTGATATACGGTGAGAACATTATTGAGATAATACTTCTGACGGTTACTACCGTTATGGTTCCTGTGGCAACGGTCATTGCCATAAAGACAAAAAAGGTGCCGCTTATGTCGCGCCTTATCTCCGCCGGACTGATCTTTGTTATTTTGCCGGTAATATTTATTTTCGGCGGTGGCCTTGAGGGTGGAGATATTCCCTGGCTGATCTTCAGTTATCTTTATATAGGTCTTGTGGTTACCGGTATGTGGCGTCTGGTATTTATTGCGGTGCTTACTGTGATCATCATTATACTGTTTTATATTGGCTATACATTTCCGGAACTGATCTACCCCCATTCCAGGGAAATTTTCTATATGGACCTGCTGTTAGGCGTAATCGAGGTTGGACTTGTATGCTTTGTCATGACCTGGTTTCAGAATCTTCTGTACATACAGGAAAATAAAAGGGCAAGGGAAGAAACCAGGAAGGTTGAGGAATTAAACCGCTCCCAGAACCGTTTCTTCTCAAATATGAGCCATGAGATAAGGACTCCTATCAATTCTATTTTAGGACTTAATGAAATCATACTCCGTCAGGAAGAAGCTACGGACGAGATAAAGCGTGATGCCGGGAATATCCAGGGTGCAGGCCGGATGCTTTTGGCACTCATAAACGATATTCTTGATTTCTCAAAGATCGAAGCTGGCAAGATGGATATAGTGCCTGTAAACTACAGTGTTTCTGCGCTTCTTTCGGAAATCGTCAATATGATCTGGCTCAGGGCTGAGCAGAAGGGGCTGGAGGTAAAGCTGGAGGTGGATCCGTCCATCCCCACGGAGCTTTTCGGTGATGAGGTGAGGATAAAGCAGATACTCGTAAACCTCCTTAACAATGCGGTGAAATATACCAGCGAGGGCAGTGTCACTCTTCGTATAGAAAAGGAAGATGTTAAGGATGACCAGATACTCTTGATGTTTTCGGTCATTGATACCGGTATGGGTATCAAGCAGGATGTACTGCCTTATCTATTTGATGCATTTCAACGTGTGGATGAGGAAAAGAACATAAATATCGAAGGCACCGGTTTGGGTCTGTCTATAGTAAAGCAGTTAGTGGAACTTATGGACGGAAAGATCACTGTAAACAGTGTTTATACTCAGGGATCAACATTTACGGTGACCCTGTGGCAGATAATAGCAAGGAAAGAGGTTATAGGTGATGTCAATATAAGCAGTATAAGCGGTGGAGCTGCCAATGGAAAATACAAGCCTGATTTCAGAGCACCTGAGGCCAAGCTTCTGATCGTGGATGACAATACCATGAACCTGGAAGTTGAAAAGAAGCTCATAGTTTCCACGGAGATACAGGTGGATACTGCAACAAGCGGCGAACAGGCACTTACCATGACACAGGCAGTGCGCTATGACATGATACTGATGGATCATCTTATGCCCGGCATGGACGGTATCGAATGCACGCAGCATATAAGGAAGCAGTATGACGGCCTGAATAACCATGTTCCCATAATCGTACTTACGGCAAATGCAGGAAGCGAGAACCGTGAACTGTATAGCAGGAGCGGCTTTGACGGATATCTGATAAAGCCTGTTACCGGAAGGCAGCTGGAGGAAGTGGTGATGACTCATCTTCCGGCCTCCAAAGTTATCAGAACCGGAAACAAGGATTTTGTCAAGATGCAGCTCAATGCTACCGGAACGTACAGCCGCAAGATCCCTTTGCTTATATCGACTAATACAACATGCGACCTGCCGGCAGCAGTGCTTTCCGCACAGCAGATAGATACCATTCCGTACACTATTCATTCTGAAGGTGGGACTTTCTATGACGGACCGGAGGCGGGAGTGGATGAAATGGTCCGCTATATGCAGTCAGGAGTAAGATTTGATTCAGAACCGCCAACTGTCGAGGAATTTGAAAAGTTTTTCGGCCAGGAGCTTAAGAAGGCGCACAATCTAATCTATATTACTATTTCATCAGAGTTAAGTGATGAATATGCCAGGGCTATGGAAGCGGCAAAGGCCTATGGCAATGTAAGGGTTTTTGATTCTAAAAATATCTCCGGATGCTTAGGAATGATAGTCCTGATGGCGCAGCGCATGAGTGCTCAGGGAAAGAGCCCTGAGAAGATAATAGATGAGCTGGAGTCAGTCAGGGACAAGATGTATTACAGCCTGATAACTGACGGTGCATACTTTAAGCGCGGAAAAAGCTTTTTTGACAAGAGCATTTATAATGTAATCAGGATTTTGAACCTCAGAACTGTGATAAGGATCCGGAACGGACACTTTGTTATGGGACGAATTACCATGGGAGAACAGGAGGCATGTTATAAAAAGTATATCTCCTATGCGTTTCCCAGGTTTGCGCATCCTAATACGGATGTACTGATAGTTGCCTATTCAGGTCTCTCTGCAGATGAGGTAGAGAAGATGAAGGCGCAGATATGCAGGCATTGCAATTTCAAGAATATAATATTCCAGAAAGCTTCAGCTACCATGATAATAAAGAGCGGAGAAGGAGCACTGGCATTTAATTATATATCAGCAGAAAGATTCGGCAATGATATAGGCAATATGTTCATAACAGAGAGTGCAGAAATGGACGATGATTCGGATACGAAAGAACAGGAGACGGTATCGCCTGTCACAACAGACGAATATGAGCCGGAAATATCACGTAAGGATACTGCTGAAAAACATGAAAATGAACTGAATGAGACAGAGACGGCAGAGCATGAAACTGATGCCGTGACGGATGAAGCCAGTGCTGAAGATGGCGCAATAGAGAAAAGCCCGATAAGTGAGAACACGGCTGACACGCCTTGGTACGAGCGGATTCACGGCATAAACTATGAACATGGCCTTGAGTACAGCGGGGATGAGGAAATATATTATACTGTCATGGAGGCCTTTTACGAGTCCATAGATGAAAAGAGTGAGGAACTTGACAGATATTACGAAAACGGCGAATGGGATAACTATACCATAAAAGTCCATGCCCTAAAGAGTTCGGCAAGGCTTGTGGGGGCCGATGAACTGGCTGATGATGCCCAGGCACTTGAAACTGCCAGCAAGGATGGGGATGTTGATTATGTTAAGTCACACCATCCTGCAGTGATGAAGGAATTCAGGGCTTTTCGAACTCCGCTTGCTACTATTTTTGCAGATGGTGATGACGATATGACAGCTGTGGAATCAGAATCAGATGATGATGGTGATGACGAAACCAATGAACAGTTTGACAGTTTTCTTATCGAGTGTGTGTATGAAACATTGCGTGAAGGCGCAGAACAGAAGGATGATGAACTTATAGAGCAGACTTTTCGGGAGATTGACGAGTATGATCCCCGGCCTGAGGCTGCTGAAAAGATAAAACGCTTGCGTGCATTTTTCGATTCAAAGGACTATGCGGCTATGCTTAAGATGCTTGATAACGGAGGAGAAGTTTAGACGATATGGGTAAAAGTGTTGTGGTCATCACATACAGTATGAGCGTTGTGGAGAGGACTATTGAAAAGGATTTGCAGGAGAGGGGATTTGAAGTTACAAGAATGGCTGACGATCCGGAGGCCGTTAAGAGGGCGATAGATACGACGGATGTTTTTATCGTATATCTTCCGGAAGAAGTCTTTACGGAGAAGGATGCTGCCAGAAGGCTTTTGCTGGTCAGCAGTGAACTGAAATCGGCGCAGAAGAATCTGATAGTTATAGCTGATGAAGGGAATATGGACGGTTTCTTAAAGGCTGTTCCGAATATTAAGAGTTTTCCGTATGTTACCCGTCCGGTTGAAATGGCAAAGCTTCTGAAAGAGATAGAAAAAGAGATCAAAAACAGTGATCATTTGAAAACCCTTAAGAGGATACTGGTTGTTGATGACGATCCACTATATGCGACTACTGTGTGTGAGTGGCTGAAAAAGGACTACCGCATGACGATGGTTACGGATGGAATGCAGGCTGTAAGTTTTCTTGAGAATAACAGGGTGGATCTCGTACTGCTTGATTACTGCATGCCGGGGCTTGATGGATCAGAGGTCTTTGAGATACTGAAAAACAGGGCTGAGACTGAATCCATTCCGGTAATCTTCCTTACAGGGGCAGGCAATAGGGAAAACTTTAGCAAGATCATAAGCCTTGGCCCCCAGGGCTATGTATTAAAGTCTACTAACAGGGACGGACTGTTAAAGATACTTAAGGATTATCTGGGAGAGTGATATTTTGCGGAAGGAATCAAAGTCTGTCAGAAGAATATACGGTTTCGGCATCACATTCATCTTTATTGCGGTGGTATTGTATTCGCTGTTTTCGACGGAGGCTTTTTCGCCGGATACAGGGAAGAACATGCGGTCGTTCTCTGATGGATGGTCTGCATCCAACGGCACTACCTGGCGGCTGGACGATGCAAGCACTAAAAAGCTGAATGGCAATGAGCTTAGGAAAAGGCTTCCGGATGATTTAGGAGACGGGGACTGTTTCTGCTTTTCGTCAAGGAATGTATGCGTAAATGTTAGGATTGACGATGAGGTTATTTATTCTTTTTCGGGGGAGGAAAATCTTACAGGCAGAGGTTACGGGAATGCCTATCATGTGGTGGGACTTTGTGCGTCTGATGCCGGAAAGTATATAAGGCTGGAGCTAAGCCCTCTTTATGAAAATTCAGTTTCCGGGAAATTAAGGGAAGCTTGGATATGCCCTGCAGAGGATTATCTTCATGGAAAACTCCGTGCTGGCTTCGTGTCGGCTTTCGTATCCATTATGATCATGCTTCTTGGATTTTTCATGGTGCTGGTTTATCTGGGCGTTCCGGACAAGGAGAATATGCCGTTTAACCTGCTGGCATTGGGGTGCCTTTGCATGGTGATGGGGACATGGCTTTTAGCAGACTCAAATGTGCCACAGCTGTATACAGGGTATTTATATCTATGGCGCTATATAGGCAGGACGCTGGTATTTCTTGCGCAGTATTCATTTATCTGTTTTCTTGTGTCCCTTACTGCCACCAAGCGGGATCTGTACAAGCATATTGCATTCTGGCTGGCTTTTGCTGAACTGGCAGTACTGATTGCATCAAGGTATATCGGCGGGGGAGATATGACAAAATCCTTCCAGGTGATGATATACATAATGGCAGCGCTGCTCATAGCACTTTCTTTTGTTATTGTCATAGATAATGTGATTTACTGCCGGTCTAACGGACTTGTGATTTACCTTAGGAAGTTTTATATAGGCTTTGCAGGTCTGGGGATTTGCATAGTGTCAGATATCATGATATTTGCTCTAAGACAGAGCCGTAGCGACACCAATGGGGATCTCACAAGATGCGGCATAGTGTTCTTTGTGGTATATGCGCTTTATGTTTTTTCAGGATGGTGGAGCAAGGATAGGGCAAGCATTGAGAGGGACCGTATCGTCAATAGGACACTTCAGTATGCGCTGGCACCGGAATCGCCGGAGGAGTGCATCAGGTTAATGCTTGGCTATATGGGAAAAGAATTAAAGGCCTCCAGGGTATGTATCTTTGAGGAACACGGCAGCGGCCGCTTTAGGGGGTCGTATGAGTGGTACAGAGAAGACTTGTCATCGGATGGAACTGACATTCTTTATCTGCCTTACGAAGGTTTTCTGGATGAACTGTACAAGTCGTATCTTGGCAATGATAAAAAGCTGATAATCCGTGACACGGAAGAATTTAGGTCTGTGCATCCTGCACTATATAACCTGCTTAAGTCCAGCGGCATAAAAAGCCTGGTGGGAGGACCTCTTGAAAACAGCGGAAGGCTTACGGGATTCCTGGTACTGCTGGATATTCCCGAGGCCGACCAGGATTCTGCATCAGAAGTTATTTCACTGCTGACATACTTTGTTACACAGCTTATAGCACAGAGGGAAGAACAGAAGCATCAAAAATACTATAACTACAATGATCCCCGTTCAGGAGTGCAGAACAGAAGGGCATATAAGGAGTTTATTGATGATGGCCTTGATAAGTCATCGTCTTTCGGCTATGTCTCCTGCGGGATAAAGGATTTTACGGAAATCAGCAATAACCAGGGTTATGAAGCAGGGGACCGTGTTCTGGCGGATACTGCAAGCTGTCTTGTGGAAGTATTCGGTAATGAAAATGTTTACCGCCTGGGAGGCGGAGAATTTGCAGCCTTCGGATTTGAGACTGACGAGTCCTTCTTTGATTCTGATGTATCCAGGGCAGGGAAACTTTTGTCAGAAAAGGAGATAAATGCTTCGGTTGGCGGCGTGTACTGCACATACGGTACAATGAATATGAACAGCGTGGTTAAGAGGGCAAGGGAACACACATTCTTTAATTAATAAATTAAGAAATATTTAAGAATTATAGAAGAAACAGGTTAAGACTTTCACGGGACAACTGTTGTATATTAACAGTGTCGAGATGTGAAAGTCTTTTTTTCAGGTAAATAAGGAGAGGGACAATGAAAAAGGATGTAATGAAAAAGATGATGAGAAGATCCGTACCGGCTATATTTATGACAGGCGTGATGATTACGGCATCTGTATTGACAGGATGTGGGAAAGGCGAGGGAATAAGCCGGGGAATGATAACAACCGTTACTACTGGGGACTATACTGAAAAGTTCACTGCTGAAGGAACGGTAGAGTGTGCAGATCCCCATTATGTGTATTCAACCCTTTCTCTTCCGATAGAAGATGTCCTGATAAAGGAAGGTGACTATGTAACCGAGGGCACGCTGCTCTGCGTACTGGATACAAAGACACTTGAAGACCAGATAGCAGTAAAGCAGGCCAGCATAGAGCTGTCGGAAAAGAAGGCATCCACAAGCGTATCCACGGCAAGAACACAGTACAATATCTATAATGAAAGTCTTGCCAGCGGAATGGACATAAATCTTGTGGAAGCAATGGCAAAGATGGAAACGGCAAGGGAAGTATATGAGAATGCGCAGAAGACCTATGAAGATTACAAAGAGACATTAAGCATGGGAATGGATCCCTCGCTTGCTTCCGCAGACCAGACCGTTGCAAGGGCAGCAAATTCACTTCAGCAGGCTAAGTCATGGCAGTATGAACTTGATGACACCCACGGTATTTCAAAGCTTGAAAAGGAAGAGGCCGAAGATGCGGTGGACAGCGCAAGCCTTGCTTATGTGCAGGCTGTAGAGAGCAGGGACTATCTCCTGCGTCAGAGCGATATAAAGCTTGCTGACTATGCGAAGGCTGCGGAGGATGCAAACTACAATTACATCATTGCACAGACCGCATATACGGCAGCGGTAAAATCTCTTGAAAATGCAAAGGCGCTAAGCCAGGCTGCAATCAACCAGGCTATGATAAATGGGGATATGACGGTAGAAGAGCTGGAGCTTGCACAGCTTCAGGATAAACTTCTTGATGCGCAGGTGGTTGCTGAGTGCTCCGGAATGGTTACAGCCGTAAATGTAAATGTAGGAGAGGAATCAACAGGCGTGCTTTTCGTAATAGAGGATACCAGCGACCTGATCTTTACTGCAAAGGTTTCCGAGAAGGAGATAAACAGCGTATCAGAGGGCATGGCTGTATCTGTATCAACCAAGGCTGAAAATTCAGAAGATTATACAGGCACTGTAGAGAGGGTGGCAGCGTATACCGAGAAGACTGCAGATGGCGAAACAGATACTTCAGGAAAAGATGCAGAGTTTAATGTAACTATCCGTTTAGAGGAGCCGGATGAAAATGTACGCATCGGAATGAACGGAAAGGCATCATTCATAGCTTATGAACAGCCTGAAGGACTGGCAGTTCCTAACGAAGCCGTATATACTGATACGGATGGAAAGAAATATGTGCTGACCATCTCATCCGATACAGAGAGCGGAACTGTTGAAAAGAAGGAAGTGACCGTCAACTACAAGGGAAAGCGTGATACTTCAGTAGAGAGTACATCTCTTCACTCAGGCGACCATGTGCTGGTTGATGCGGCAACCTACTGGGATCTGATCGGACAGACTGTAACTATCACACAGTAAAATAATATGCGTAATCGCTAAAGGCAGCAGAAAGAGGAACTATGGATAAGAAGATCATACTCAGTGCAAAGGACCTGTCAAAAACATTCTCAAATGAATCCGTGCAGCAGCATGTACTGAAGAACCTGAACCTGGATATTTACAAAGGGGATTTCACCGTAATAATGGGTAATTCCGGATCCGGAAAGAGTACTCTGCTTTATGCACTGTCAGGAATGGACAGGCCGTCATTGGGAACAGTTACATACTATGTGGAGGATAAGGCTTTTAAGAGCAGGGATGGCGGGATTGAGATTTCAAGATTCTCAAATGACAAGCTGGCTCTTTTCAGAAGAAACCATGCAGGCTTTGTTTTTCAGCAGAATTACCTGAATGACTCTATGAGTGCAATGGACAATGTAATGGTATGCGGTCTGCTGAGATCAAAGAACCGCAAGGAACTTGCGGCCAGGGCAAGGGATTTATTTTCAAGAGTGGAGATAAGCGAGTCAGATTCGCGCAAGTTTCCTACTCAGCTCTCCGGCGGTATGCAGCAGAGAGTGGCTGTGGTAAGGGGCGTCATCAATAGACCGGAAGTACTTTTTGCCGATGAGCCTACCGGAGCTCTTAACTCACAGAATACTATAAACGTTCTGGATATCCTTTCGGATCTGAACAATGAAGGTCAGAGCATAGTGATGGTAACTCATACCGTAAGTGCTGCGGAGCGCGGACACCGCATCATATATCTTTCCGACGGAATCATATCGGATGAGTGTGACCTAGGACCGTATGTGGGTGGCTACAAGGATGATGAGAATCCTTATAAGGATCAGGCAGTAGAGAGACACAGGAAACTGAAAGAGTTCTTGCAGAAGCAAGGATGGTAAGTGAGTCAAGCTATTGGAAAGCTAAGGTGGTTGAAAGTGTACAGGTTGTTCGTTATCGCAAAAAATAATATGAAGAAGCAGCGCGGGGATATGCTCACCTTCTTTGTCCTGACATTTATATCAGGATTTCTGATCTTTGACTGCGTTGCTGCCGGCCTGGGAACAGGCAGGGTGATGGATGACTGCTATGAAGCGGTAAACGGATGCCATATTATCTTTACCTGCCCGGACAATGATGCAACCGTAAAGGCTGCAGAAAAGACTTTTCAGGATAACGAGCATATCGATAAATACGAAAAGACGCCGGTTACTGTATTGACTACAAAATACAGGAAGAAGGGGACAAGGGAATTCAGCACATATGAATTTTATGCTGAAGCCTTTGATGAGGAGACTGAATTCCTTTCCATGAAGAGGCCGGTAAGCCATCTGGGAAGGAACGAGATAATCCTTCCTTATAACATGAAGAGCATGTTTGCCATAGGTGATACGCTGCAGCTCAAGATGGATGATGACATATATGATATGAGGGTGGTGGGATATACGGAAAATCCTTTCATGTGTTCTACTATATGTATAACAATCTACAGCGTAATCATGGACAGGGAGATGCTGAGTGATCTTCATGATGAACATCCGAATTATGTTTCGGAAGGATACTTTTTTAAGATCCATGCAGATGAGAAGACTCTGAATGCATCTTATGGCTTGGCGGAATTAGGTGACGACGTCTGCAAGGATTTCACGGCAGAAGCAAAAAAGTATGATGACGAGAAGGCCGGAGATTTCTGGCTGGAGACTGACTGGAATTCGATGAGGGAGGGCTCATCCTTTGCACCGCTTATCTTTATTGCCATAGTATTTGTTTTCTCGCTTTTAGTGCTGGCGATCGCTGTGGTGATCATAACATTCAGCATTCGGAATTTTATCAGGAAGAATATGAAAAACACCGGAATCCTTGAAGCCAGTGGGTATACGGTCAATGAGCTGAGATGGGCACTCGTCTTTCAGATGACTTTCATTTCACTGCTGGGAAGCATATGCGGTGTGGTGCTGGGAATCACTACCTTCGGCACTTTCGGGGAGCTTATAAGCATAGTGCTGGGACTTTACTGGAACCAGCCTGTTGATATTACAGCTGCATTATCTACGGTTCTGGGGACACTGCTTATAGTTGCGGTGGTTGCGCGTACCGCAAGCTCTGAATATAACAAAGTGAGCGTGCTTGATGCCTTGAGAGGAGGAATAAATACCCATAATTTCAAAAAGAATCTTTTCTCATTTGAGAAAACAAATCTTCCTGTACCGGTTGTATTTGCACTGAAGGATACCTTTGGCGCCCTGGGCGGAAGCCTTATCATTGCACTGATGATCATGTTCTTAGATATTTCCACAAATGTGGGTTTTGGCCTGTATGAAAGCTTCGGTACCGATTCTGACAGGTTCTTCAGGATCTTTGCCATGGAAGTGGCAGATGCGTATGTGGAGGATGTGGGAAACGGAGATTATGAGGAAGCAGAAGCGGTCTTAAGTGAGGCTGAAGGCGTGGAAAAGGTAGTGGCAATGTACATGGTCGCAATGACGCTTAAATCAGGCGATGCTGAGCGTGCAGTGACAGCATCCATATATGATGACTTAAGAAAGCTGGAGTATTTATCCCTTACAGAGGGCAGGGTGCCGGAAACTGACAATGAGATACTTATAACCACTGGTATATCTAAGGATCTGGGAATCGGTATCGGGGATGTGGTAAGCATAAAGAACGGTGATGATGAGATAGACTTTCTTGTGGTAGGAATAAACCAGCAGCTTCAGAATATGGGACGCGGTATCTCACTTACAATGGAAGGCGCAGAGAAAGTGCTGCCTGCCGGTGCTATTTCACCTTATTACTATGTTTATGCAAAGGACGGAATGACATATGAGACCTTATCAAGAAATATCTACACAGTGGCCGATGACATGGGATATGACTTTTCGGTTATTGACTTTGAAAGTCTTATCATTGATACCATAAGCAGCGTGTTCCTGGTAATGAAGCTTATTTCGGTCCTGATAGTGGTCATAACGGTATTTGTTGTGGCTTTTGTGGAATCACTTATAGTCAGGGCAAAGATCAGCAGGGAGTGGAAAAATATGGGTGTCAGCAAGGCACTCGGTCAGACAACTGGCGGATTGATACTGCAGCTGATGCTTTCTAATATACCGACCATATTTCTGGGGGCAGTCTTGGGAACTCTTGTTTCGGCAAAGGTAGGGCAGACCACAATGACAGCAATGTTTTCTCTTTTTGAAATGAGAAACATGTCCTTCTATTTATCGCCGGGATGGACTGTAGTAACGCTGGTGGGGATTGTGCTGGTAGCTGCCGGTACTGCCGGAATTGAGGGCCTGAGGGTAAGAAGGCTTATCCCTGTAGAAATGATCACTGAAGAATAAAGATCGGATAAGTAAACGCAGGGGATTAAGAAAATGTTTAAGTTATTTGTAATAGCAAAAAACAATATGAAGAGGCAGAAGGGTGACATGCTCACCTTTCTTCTGCTGACACTGATATCAGGGTTGATGATCTTTGACTGCGCATCTGCTATTAGCGGAATAGATAAGATAATGGATGATAAATTCGAGGAAATAAACGGTGCACACATACTGCTTTATACCATGGGTTCCGATGCAGAAAAAAAATCAGCACAAAAGGTGTTTGAGGAGAATGAGCACATAGTCGAATATGAAATGACGCCTATGATGCAGATGGTTGCCGGATACAGAAGGAAGGGCGAAAGAAGCTTTAATTCATTCAATTTCTTTGTGGAGAGCTTTGATGAAGAAAAGACTATCATGAATATAAGCAAGCCGGTGGCTTATTTAGGGCGTGATGACATACTTGTTCCTTACAATATGTCAAGCAGCTATGCCGTTGGGGATACCCTGCAGCTTAAAGTAGGGGATGATGTGTATGATCTCAATGTGGCCGGATATTTAGAGGATCCCTATTTCAGTTCCACAATGAACATTTCCGTCTATAGCGTGGTCATGACAAGGGAGCTGATGGATGAACTTAAGGACGAGCATCCTAAGGCGATGATAGTATGGACCTATGTACATAAGGGCCAGATAGCAGAGGGCTCGATCCCAACGGTGGATCTGGAAAAAGAGATAGAGGATGCTTACAAGGATGAGCTGGAGAAGTATCCGGATGATGAAAAGCAGAATTCTGACTATACGATATTAAACTGGGATTCCATGAAAGGCGGATCGGAATTCCTTCCACTTGTCGTAATAGCTACGGTACTTATATTTGCAGTGCTGATACTGGTTATTGCACTGGTTATCATTTCCTTCAGCATCAGGAACTTCATAAGGAAAAACATGAAGAATACGGGTATCCTGGAGGCTTGCGGATATACGGTGGCTGAGCTCAGACTGGCACTTACCATTCAGATAAGCTCAGTGGCTCTTGTGGGCAGTGCCTTGGGCATAGCAATAGGTGCAGTGACTTTCACGGGATTCGGAAATATCATCAGTATAGTGCTGGGACTTAGCTGGAATCAGCCTGCTGATCTGGCTGCGGCAGCATATATA
Source organism: Lachnospiraceae bacterium (assembly GCA_017635395.1). Classification (GTDB taxonomy): domain Bacteria; phylum Bacillota; class Clostridia; order Lachnospirales; family Lachnospiraceae; genus NK4A136. The sequence continues at coordinate 9,807 of JAGBLN010000042.1, read as the reverse complement.
CTGCTCGGAATGACATTCCTGATAGCTGCTGTTTCAATGATAGTCAGCGGAGCTTACAATAAGGTCAGCGTACTTGATGCACTTCGTGGCGGCGTAAGTACGCACAATTTCAAGCGGAATTTCTTTCCATTTGAGAAAACGGCACTTCCTGTGCCCGTTGTACTGGCACTTAAGGATACCTTTGGCGGCATCAGGAAAAACCTGCTCATGTCTTTTATCATATGTCTGCTTGCCGTTTCCACGCTGATAGGTTTCTGTATGTATGAGAATTTCGGAGTTGATCCGGGCAAGATAATGTCCATAATGAGCGTGGAAGTCGGAACGGCTGCAGTACAGGAAAAAAAAGGCATCGGCGATTACGAAGGCCTGGCAGATGATATGAGGGATGTAGACAGCGTCGAATCTGTTTTGGCATACACCGGCTATGAGCTTTTAGTGACATCAGGGGATCTGGACCAGAGGATCTATACTACAGCCTATGATGATATGAAATATACCACAGCTACCAATACAGTGGAGGGCAGGATGCCTGAAACCGACAATGAGGTGATGGTGACTTCCGGCGTGGCAAAGGACCTGGATCTCAAGGTGGGGGATGTTGTTTCGATAAAGTATGACAAAGATGAGGCTGATTACATAGTAGTAGGGATAAACCAGTCTATACAGAATATGGGACGCAGCATGAATATGACGCTCGACGGACTTAAGAAAATCATTCCGGGCGGTGAAGTCTATCCTATGTACTATGTATATGCAAAGGAAGGCGTATTATACCAGCAGCTTGAAAGGGACCTTTATGAGATGGCTGATGAAGAAGGCTATGACATGGAAGTCATAGACATGCAGGGCTTTGTAAGCGGAACAGTGGATTCAGTGGTATTGTCCATGAGGGCACTCTGTATCATCATAGTGCTGATCACGGTCTTTGTGGTTGTCTTTGTGGAATCCTTAGTCATCCGCGCAAAGATCAGCAGGGAGTGGAAAAACATGGGTGTCAGCAAGGCGCTGGGACAGACCACTGGCGGGCTGATGCTCCAGATAATGCTTTCAAATATGCCTGCTATTGTCTTAGGAGCTGTTGTAGGCGGCCTTGCGGCAAAAGATATCGGAAAGGCTTTCATATGCGGCATGTTTGCTATGTTTGAGTTGAATAATCTGGTGATCGGCCTTTCGCCCTTCTGGGTGATACTCACTGTCGCCGGAATCCTGGTAATAGCGGTCATTACTGCCGGCGTGGAAGGATTAAGGGTTAAGAAGCTTATTCCTGTGGAAATGATAACGGAAGAGTAAATCAGTTGTGAGCGGGGAGTTTATACATACTGTGAAAAGGCGCCTTATAGGGTGCCTTTTTCTATGCTTTATGGTAGGGTTTAGGAACGCAGGGATAGTATAATACAGCGTGAAATGTGGGAAAGTGGTATCATATATAATGGATGATAGCGTACAGATCCATATTTAATTAAAAGGAGACCGTTATGGCAAAGGAAAATGCAGTTTTCGGAGAAATTGACGCAGAACTCATGAAATGGCTTGATGAAGATGCCATGAAGCAGGATTCTGACCTGGGAGATGTGGAATCTGAGGCTAGGGCTGTAAAGAAGGACGATAAGCCAGAGGCGAAAAAGAATACTGAAGAGAAGGGCAAAAACGACAAAGAAGACAAGAAATAACTTAATTAAAGGACATGCTCCCCTGCCGGCCAGTATCCGGCGGGGGATTTTTGTGTTTTTAGCCTAAAATTTATGTAAACATTTTCTTTGTTGGTACTTTTTATTAATTTTTCAAAAATATGGTCGGATAGTTTGGTTTTGGGTACGCTGGGGGGGATAGAATAGGTTCTGTAAGATACATGGGAACTGACGTAAAGGACTATGACAGCCGGAACAAGGGAGAAGGAATTATGAAAAAGACTATAATTGCAATAATCTGTGTATTAACTATCACCGGCATTTGCCTGGTGACATGCAATTATGCAGCACCCGCGGAAGGAACCGTGGAAACTGTAGAAACTGTAATGTAAAAATTACAGTAACTGTCCGGAGAATTTGTACTATGATCATCGTATTGATTCATTAATTGGGTAAGCTGCATAAAACTGCGGCAGAAAGGGGAGCAATGGATAAGATATTGGTTACCGGTGAAAACAGGGAACACTATTTAGATTTGGTGCCGGCTGATTTCGTGCATATGATGTACGAGCCTGATTATATCACGGTAGGCGGCTATGAGACCAATGGTAAGAAGGCTGTTCCGGTCGCAGTTATGATAGTATCGAAAAATGGGAAGGAACTGGTAATAAACTGGCTCTATGTGGCTGAAGACAAGCGCAGCCTTGGCTATGGCGAAGAACTGGTAGATTATGCCTTTACACTTGCAGAGGAAAATTCATTGATCCATATAACGGCTATGGTGCGCAGGACCGAAGCACATAACACTGCCGGTGACCCGATGGATTATTTCCTGTCCCTTGGCTTTGGTATTGCCGGCCGCAGCGAAAACGAGTGGCTGGTAACCCCTGAGGAAATTACCGTTAAGATTGCGGCTTTGGTTAAAGATACTTCAGCCGTTTCTTCAATTTCGAACCAGCCTGATTTTGCGCTCAAGTCAAGGCTGAATGTGGCAAGCGAGCGGATCGGTGAAGACAGCATACCGTTCATAGACAATGAAGTAAGCTGTGTTTATACGGAAAACGGCAAGGTTGCCGCATCGCTTATTGTAAAGAACATAGGCGGCATATACATACCTGTTGATTACCATTCAGAGACAAACAATCCTGTCTGCCTGCCGACTATGATGGTATATGCGGCTGACAGGATAGTTAAGCAGAGCGGAAAGGACGCTTATATTTATGCCAGGTTCGACAACGAGAAATGGCAGGGAATGGCAAGGAGCATACTTGCTAAGTCCGAACCTTTGGAGCATGATATTATGAAGGCTCCTATCAATCTGGATGCAATTGAGGAAAAGGCATATGAAGAGTGGCTGGAGCAGGAAAAGAAGAGGACTGAGGCTTTGGAAGCCATTCCAAAAGTGGCAGAAGTTATAGATATAGAGTATTTCAGCGGAGTGGGCATAGGCGACTAAGCATAATCCGATAAAGCTTGGATCGTAATGCGTAGCCGATGATTGCGGCGGAAAGGGATAATATGGATTTCGCAGAGAATAAACAGCAGCAGAAACAGCAGGAGCAGGTTCGGAAGACAAGGCTTGATCTCGGCGGCGGGGTTAGCCATGAATTCGGCATGCGTGTTGATAATATGGATATGTTCGATGACAAGGAGAGAATGTCAAAGAACGAGCTCCGGACCCGGACAACTACGCTGCAGACCAGGCTTAATACACAGCTGAGCGAGGGGGCAACCTTTTCTGAGAGAAGGGCTACCGAGACGGATAGGTTCCATGTTGCAAGTGCAAGGTTATGCAAGGATACAGTATGGTTCAGATTTACGGATTCGCCTGAAATGATGAGAGTCAAGAAAAGTGTCAACTTCTTGAATAACTTTCTTGACCTCAAGATGGAAAGATATATCAAAATGGAGGGCCAGCGGAAAACTTTTGATACTGCTAAGCTCAAGGAGGAGCTGGATACCGCATTTGATGAGGCCCACAGTGCCTGCGTAAATTATGTGGATAAAAAGGATCGTGAGGGTAAGGCAAGGAAGCGTCATGGCATCAGGAGAAAGCAGAAAGTCATGCAAATGATTAATATGCTTGAGGAAGAAAAGCCTAAGTATGACAATCTTGTGGAGGCTATCAAGTTTGAGTCCCTTACGGAGAATTCCGTAGAGAAGAATAAGGATAAAAGTCCAAGAGAGCTTTCAACGTATTTCAGGTCTTCTGTTGTTCTTGGTGAAGCCCAATGGCAGAATGAGGGTAACTCTACTGATGTTTACTATGTAAAGATCAAGGAAAATGGCCAGGATAAAGAATATTACCTTAAGAGGAATCTTCCCCTCATAAGTGCGGACATCAATGGATTCCTGGATAGGCGTATCAGTCAGCTTAAGACCAGCAGGGAACGCAACGGGGCTACTGATCCGAAGATTAAAGAGAAGGTGGAGCACAGGCTTAGCAAGGCCGGTATGGAAGATCCTGATTATCAGCTTGCTCTTGATTTCCTTGGTGAACTTAAGAAAAAAAGAGACAAAGCGTCTATGGCTGACAAGTCTAAGGTGGATAAGACCATAACCAACATCTTCCGTCATGACTTCGACAGGATGTTCAATGAACTTCAGGCATACAATACCGCGATAGATTACGCTGTCAATAACGCTGATACTGACTGGACCGAGATTTCCAAGTCAGCAGAGCATCCTTTGCATGACATTGCTGTAATGATTGTAAGGATTCAGGGCGAAAAGGCAGCTGCCGGTGAGGGTCAGGGTAATGCAGAAGTAAAACTGGAAAAGAAGGATGCCCTTCAGTGGATGCTGGAAAAGCTCAAGGAGGATCTTGATGATAACAAGGATGCCGATATCATCAGGGCATTGACCGCGGCTCATCAGGCCGATACTGAACATGGTCTGGAAAAAATCTTCTGCGTGATGCTTGGCAAGGAAGTAGAGCTTTTCGGACAGATGCGTGACCGTGGAAAAGGGGATGAAAGAGAACAGTCTGCCGCAAATAATTCCGGCGTATACAGGATTGCAGAGATAACAGGCCTTACGGATGTTGTTACGGCTTCGGATATCAGGATAGTCAGGTTTACGGATCGTGACGGCAATACTGTTGAGGATTTCTGTACTGTGACAGAGGCTGCGAAGGGTGCTGAATTCCTGACAGTGCTCAAGAATGCGGGCAGAAAGAAAATAGATTATACGCCGGATGCCATAAGACAGCTTATGAGGCTTCAGGCACTTGATACGGTGACTCGTCAGGTGGACCGTCATGGCCGTAACCTCAAGTGCGAGTATGAGGAAACGAACGGAAGGATCCTGATCAAAAATATCATGTCATATGACCAGGATATGTCATTTGCTGAGGAAGAGCTTAAGGATACCTTTAAGGTAAATGAGAAGGACGGTTCACTTGACTTCCAGGGCTTCCTTCCGCCTATGACTACCAAGATAAAGAAAGACAGCGCTTTCTTTAAATACCTCAAGTATGAACGCTTTAAAATGCTGCCGGACATTGTAAAGAATGCAGAGCTGCCCCATATGCGTCACCCACGGTATATAAGTGATACCAAGAAGGTAAAGATGGGGGATGACATGAGCCTATGCTATCCGTTCTTAAAGCATTGGGAACTGGCGGATGAGAAGCTAAAGATTGTTCCGCCCGCTGATGATTATGATGTGAAAAGGAATAAAACTTATGGAAAAGTATTCAGGATTCCTTCGGATGATAAAGAATTGACAAAATTCAATGAGATTATGGGCCGCCCAGGTCAGATGATGCCGCAGGAAAAGGCCGGGGAACCTTATGAAGTGACCGGTGAAGCCCTGGATGAAGTTTCATCTAAGCTGGGCACTGTCATAAGTGATATCCGAAAAATTGTCATAAGGGGTGACAGTCAGGAGGATAAAGCAGAGAAAAACAGGCTGACTGCAGAATATAAAGAAAAGTATCCGGACATAAGAAAGGTACCATGGTATTATACGCACTTTAAGACACAGTATACAAAAGAAGAAAAGGAAAAACTGTGTGAACATGTCTATGAACTTAACAAGCTGTATAACACCTATGATTTCCGCTATGTTTCAACCCATATGGATGCTGCCCTGTCGCCTAACTACGGCCAGATTGATTTATGGATACAGCAGTTCATATATTTCTTTACAAATGCGTATAAGGAGGATCCTGTTGTTATTGAGAAATTCTTACAGCTTGAGGGCAGATATGAGGTGGCAAAGCCTAAGGATGCCCTCATTAAGGAACTGCAGGATAAAGATGGCAGCGGTGATATAACCCTTCCGACCTATCTTCATTATGATGAGGATGCATACGAGGGACTTAAGAAACTGGCGAGTGATGATACCGTTGACCTTCTGAATCTCAAGCTTAAGGCACTTGATTTCAATGAGCGTAAGATACTGATGAACAAGGCAAGAGCAAAAGAAATGCTGGCGCAGATCGATGAGGCCAAGAAGAAGGCTGAAATCTTCTATAAACTCATGGGCTGGACAGAGGAACCGCAGTGTAAGTTCTTCCTGAAGCAGGATGATTATAAGAAGTTCAAGGACATCAACGAACTGGCGGTTGATCCCGGCAAAACCTACCTGTCCATAGATAACAGGAATTATATTTACGGAGTGAAGGAGTATGCCAAATATGCTTCCGATAATGAATTTGAACAGGCATTTGCGGCAGAAAAAAAGAAGCGTCATGACCCGAAAAGGTGGGATGATCAGAATTTTGGCAGGAACGCCCGCTATGAATATGAACGCGAAGAAATCATGAGGCATAATCCACTGAGGGGAAACATAAGCAAAGTGGAAGATCTGCAGAAATAGGATGCAAAGGCCCGTATTGTTTTTTGCAGTATCAGGTGAATATTGGGCCCGATTAGGGTATAATATATTCTGTATGTCGTAAGCCCTGCGGGAGTCCGAATGTGGGCAGGATTGTGGGGGCGCTTAGCGCAGAACAGTCCGTGTGAATCAATAATGAAAATATTAAGGACAATGAATTTAGAGAAAAAGATTTTTAAGAAGTGCATGATTTCTGCATTATCGGCTGTAATGCTCATGGCTGTAATGACAGGCTGTGAGAATGTCGGCGGGACGGTTTCGGATGTTTCAGAGAACGGCAGCGTGGGGGTGGCTGCGTCATATAAAGATACAGCTTCACTTGGTGGTGTGGCGGCTTTTCGAACAGACTGCAACGGCCTTAGTCAATGCCATAGATGCAAAGGACAGATATACTCACGGTCATTCCGCAAGGGTGGCAGAATATTCCAGGAAGATAGCTGAGCTTGCAGGAAAGAATGCTGAAGAATGCGACTTCATATACTATGCGGCACTGCTGCATGATGTAGTCCGGAGGGGGATATATGCATTATAACTGTCTGATCGTGGATGACGAAATAGAGCTTGCCAAGATGACGGCAGAGTATTTCGAGATGTTTGACATAAAGACGCAGTATGTTGACAGCGTCTCTTCGTGTTATGAATTCCTTGATAAAAATGAGGCTGACCTGATACTGCTGGACATCAATTTAGGTGACGGCTCTGGTTTTGATGTGTGCAAGACTGTAAGGGAGAAGTATAAGCTCCCCATACTTTTCATCAGTGCCAGGCAGAGCGATGACGATGTACTGATCGCTCTCAGTATAGGCGGTGACGACTATATCAAGAAACCTTACAGCTTAGCTGTGCTTTTGGCAAAGGTAAAGATCAACCTAAAGAAAATCGAAGAACTTAAGAAGATCTCGGCCGGCGGGGACGGCAGTGTTTCCGGTACTGGTGGACAGGATGTTCCTGCGGCAGGCGGAGACAGTACGGTTGACGCAGCCGGCGCATCAGGAAAAAGATTTACCATAGAGGATGCCACTATGTCGGTGGTGGTGGATGGAAGGCACATCAGCCTGAAGGCAAAAGAATTTGCTCTCTTAAAATGTCTTTACTCCCATAAGAATACAATAGTTACGAAGGATGCCCTTTTCGAGGAAGTATGGGGTGATACTTTCTATTCTGACGGAACGCTCAATGTTCATATCAGGAAACTCAGGGAAAAGCTGGAAGAGGATCCTAATGATCCCAAGATCATAAAGACTATCTGGGGAACCGGATACATACTGGAGGAGCCTTCTGAATGAAAGGGTTAAAGAAGATCGCGCTCTTTTATACTTTGTTTATGACGGTTGTGCTGCTTATCATCTGCGGTCTGCACAAGAGCCTTCGCTTCGCCCAGAGGATACCGGAGTCATACACGGATGAAGAGCTAAAGATATACAAGCAGATCTGGGATCAGATGAATAACTCCGTGGATATGTACAAGGAGCAGACCTTCATATTTACGGTATACATCTGGGCACTGATGATGCTGGCAGGGTATGTCCTGCTTCTGGTCATTTACTTTAAGGACCTGAAGCCGATAATGGAGCTGCAGAAATTTGCTGAAGAGATCGCGAAGGGGAATCTTGATGTGCCCCTTCCGATGAAAAGGAACAACAGTTTTGTGGAATTTTCCGAGGGCTTTGACATCATGCGTGAGGAACTGCGGGCGTCGAAGCGGCGGGAGATAGAGGCGGAGAACGCAAAGAAACAGCTGGTGGCGGAATTAAGCCATGACCTGAAGACTCCTGTAGCAACCATACAGGCTACCTGCGAGGTCCTGGAGGTGCAGATATCCAGGAAGAAGGCTGAAATAGAGAAACTTAAAGCAGAATCTGACGGCGGGAATGAAGATAGTATTTCCGCAGAACTGGCGGCAAGGTATGCTGAAATCGAAAACCTTGAGGAGAAGGTGGGCTATATCACCAAGAAGGCTGACACCATAAGTGAGCTGGTGCAGAATGTACTTCATGCCACCATTGATGACATGAAGGAAGTCAGCATGTCTATTGATGAGTATTCTTCCGCTGAAATAGAGGGATTCATTATGAATCTCAAGGAATACGGCAAGATCATTATAGACGGCCACATTCCCGGATGCCTGGTATACATGGACAAGCTCAGGATGGAGCAGGTAATCGACAATGTGATAGGCAACTCCTACAAGTATGCAGGGACGGATATTCATGTTTCTTTTAAAGAGACTGAAATCACTGTTAATGCAGAGGGAAAGAAGGACAGGTTTGTCAAGATAATAATCAGGGACAAAGGGAAGGGCGTTCCAGAGGAAGAACTGCCACTATTAGTTGAGAAGTACTACAGAGGCTCAAACTCAAAGGATAAAAACGGATACGGCCTTGGAATGTACCTTGTAAAAAGATACATGGAAAAACAGGGCGGCGGTTTTGAATATTACAACGATAACGGATTTGTAGTTGAACTGCTGGTGAAGAAGGTATGAGTATTCTGATATCTGTGATCACCGTATGCCTCAATGCGGAAAAAGATATTGAGTATACGATAAACTCTGTTCTTGATCAGGATTTTACTGACTATGAGTATCTGATAATGGACGGAGGATCGGATGATTCTACAATTGATATTGCAGAAAGATACAGGGCGCGTTTTAGGGAAAAAAATATTTCATTCGATATGGTCTCTGAAAAGGATGAGGGATTATATGACGCAATGAATAAGGCTGCCGGCCATGCGGCAGGTGAGTGGATCATATTCATAAACGCTGGGGATGCTCTATTTGATAGAAATGTGCTTAAAAATCTTTCTGCGGAGATTTCGGATCGGTATGACGTACTGTATGGCGATGCAGTTATGCTTGAAAAGGGAATGTACAAGCTGCTGAGGGCTGAGTCTGTTGAAAGGCTTAGGAACACTAATCCTATCTGTCATCAGGCATCGATTACAAGGACTAAGGCTGTCAGGAAGTATTCGTTTGACAGCAGGTATAAGATTGCTGCAGATTTTGATCTTTTTTTGAAAATATATTTATCGGATGCGGATAGGTTTAAGGAACTGGAAATGCCGTTTTGTGTTTTCAAGCTTGGGGGAATAAGCAACAGTAACATACTGCTGAGAGAGAAAGAGTTTGATGCATCCAGAAAGATGAACGGCATGAAGCGTGTGATGTTTCCCGGCCTGCTTATCATGGCAGTTGTTGTTTTCAACATGTTAAGGGATCTTTTTAAGGAAATACTCGGACAGGGGTATTATTCCCAAAGCCGTGGCTGGTTTAATGACAGATACGAGGCGGTAAAGGCAGATGTGTGAAATAAGCATTGTAGTCCCCGTATATAAT
>JAGBLN010000005.1 GCA_017635395.1 Lachnospiraceae bacterium | reverse complement strand
AGATGCCAGCGATAAGATTGGTCTGTTAAGGTTTACCCAAAAATAAGTCAGGAGTTAAAAATAATAAAAAAACTTATAAAAAGAATATAGAAAAAGGGGCTGTGCTCTGTTGAATGACTCAACTAAAGCGACAGCCCCTTTTTTGACGCCTTTAAGGAATCTATTTGTCGGGATGTATCAGTTTGTCATCCAGAAGGTATAGTTTAGCGGTGGTGTCGTAGATTTTCATTAGTCTGATCCCGTTTTCGGTTATCCTGTAGCGACCGTCGGAGGTTTCTTCAACGGTTCCAGCGTAAACCTGTTCGTGGAATCTTTTATCAAATGCCTCATATTCATCGACATATTTTGATACGAAATATTCCTCGATTTCCTGTTCGGAAAAATCTTGCGTGGCATTGTCGGACATATATCCCAGCATGAATACCGTGATGGAACGGTCTGCGGTGACAGGAAGATGTGTGAAAATTACCACATGTACGCAGCAGAAACCGGCAAATAAAAGTAATATGTCCCTTATGGTGATCAGTTCACCGAATTTAAATATCTTAAGGCACAGCATTGCTATGGCGATAACGATACCCCAGAACAATATGATGTATATCCCTCTGAAAAAGAATACATCCGTACCGGAAAAAAGAGGGGTTCTGAAGCTTATGACGTATGCGGCTGTGCCAGCGAGCACAAGCACGACATATATCAGAAGGAGTTGAAAAAATTTTCTGACATTCATTCAAGTTTTCCTTACTTTTTATTTAATATAAGTGTATCATTAGGGTAACACATGGGGATTCAGGATATTGAATCGACATCGTATACCAGAAGGTCCGTATTATCGAGAGGCAGCATGGCACCCCTGCGTACACGGTAAACGGGAGAGCCGTTTATCGAGAGGATTTTCTCCCCCTTGTTTATGAGGCCGGCAATCTTTTCGGAGAATCTGCCAAACTCCTGAAAGGACATGGGAAGCAGGTAATCATGTTTAGAGTGCTCGGTTGAAAGTACTGCAAAGCCGTTGCGATTGTAACGGATGCCGTAAAAAGTGCAGATTTCGGTTGTTGTTCCCGAACTGCCGGCATCGGTGCATTTGTAGATTATGAACATAAGTACTCTCCTTTCGGATGCTGTGTTACGGTTAAGTTTATTTTAAATCCTGAAAAATAAGCATGCAAGTTGTTATTTGGAGGTTTTTATGTGGAATTCAATGGACAGTTCTAAAAAAGCGCTGGTAGTTGCCATTGCCGTGACTGTCATAGTCGGCGGTCTGTCAGCAATATTCTTCCTAAGCATAGGAAAAAAGACCGATAAGGGCGAGGAAAATGCTACGCAGACGGCGGCTGCGGCTGCTACGGAGCCTAGCACAGGAGAAGTGGCAGAAACTGTGGCTGAGGCTACTGCTGCGGCGACAGAGGCGTCGCAGGATGGCGCGGCATCAGGCAGTGCCGATTCAAGCGGTTTCTATGCCGAAGTAAAGGAAGAGGAGAGCTGGGGTGATGCTCCTGTAAATAGTAAATACACCATAAAGATATTCAACAAATCCGGAATGGATGTGGATGGCTGGAAGCTTACTGTAAATGTAGGAAATGCTACCCTTGGTGATGGCTGGAATGGAAATTACAGCATTCAGGGCGGAGTGCTGACTATAACGAATGCTGATTATAATGGACAGATCGCTAACGGCAGCAACATCGAGATAGGTATGATACTGGCAGGCGTGGACGGTGATATGACTTACGAGCTGACCGCCGGTTCTCTTAAGTCAACAGGGACGACCACTCAGGATGCACAGCAGCAGAATAATAATTCAAACAACCAGAATCAGGATAATTCCCAGAACAATTCCAATACGGCAAATGTGCCTAATGCCGGTGCGTTAAACGTACCGGCAGCAAGTACTGATGACTGGCTTCACACAGACGGAAACGGCATTTATGACAGCAATGGCAAGCAGGTTTGGCTTACAGGATGCAACTGGTTTGGATATAACACCGGAACAAATACTTTTGACGGACTTTGGAACAGCGACCTGAATACTTCGCTGCAGGCTATAGCGGATCATGGCTTCAACCTGCTTCGTGTGCCTATTTCCGCAGAGCTCATACTTCAGTGGAAGTCAGGCAACGCACCGGATGCAAATTTCAACCAGGCTACAAATTCCTATCTTGTAGGGATGGATTCACTTGAGATTTTCGACTATGTTGTGGGTCAGTGCAGGGCTAACGGACTGAAGATTATGCTGGATATACACAGCGCCGAGACTAATGCATCCGGACATACCGTGAATCTCTGGTATACGGATAAGATAACTGAAGCTCAGTACAGAGAGGCACTTGCCTGGATGGCGGAGCGTTATAAAAATGACGATACCATCATAGCATTTGACTTAAAGAATGAGCCTCACGGCAAGCCTTTTGAGGCTGACAATGCTGCGATATGGAATGATTCCAAGGATGCCAACAACTGGAAATATGAAGCAGAGCAGGCAGCAGCGGCAGTACTTGCAAAGAATCCTAACGTGCTGATAATGGTTGAAGGCACAGAGATTTACCCTATTGACATAAAGGCTAATGGAGATTTTTCATCCACCAATGAGAAGGATTATTACTTTAACTGGTGGGGAGGAAATCTTCGTGGTGTTGCCGACTATCCGGTGGATCTTGGCAAGTACAACAATAAGCTGGTTTATTCACCTCATGATTACGGCCCTACCGTATATGAGCAGCCCTGGTTCAAGGGAAGCTATAATTATGACACTCTTATGAAGGACTGCTGGCATGACAACTGGTTCTACATATATGAGAATAAGACTGCTCCTCTTCTCATAGGAGAATGGGGCGGATATATGACCGAGCCTAACATAACATGGATGACACATATGCGTACGCTCATCGGTACATATCACCTTAACCATACTTTCTGGTGCTACAATGCCAATTCCGGCGATACCGGCGGACTGGTAAAGGATGATTTTGTAACATGGGACGAGGAGAAGTATAATTTCGTCAAGGAAGTGCTCTGGCAGGAAAATGGCAAGTTCGTCGGACTTGACCACCAGATCCCTCTTGGAACTGCAGGCAACGGAATCTGCCTGGATGATGCCAAGGGACTTTAAAAGCTGAGTATCAAAAGGCCTGCCTGCATGAATGTGCAGGCAGCTTTTTTTACGGTCAGAGATATGAAAAAAATTTATAAAATTTTCCCATAAAAATGCCGGACCCATCCGTTTCTGTTTCAGAAAGAGAAAAGGAGGAACTATGAAATGTTCAAAAAATCACTTTTAGGAATAGTAACTGTTACTGTACTTGCACTGGGAGCAACTGGATGCACATCAAACAATGTGCTGAAGACTGCGGATCCGGAGCCTGTGACGCAGGAGATGGAAATGCCTGAAGAAAAAACAGGCGAAGAAGAAACACAGGAAAATTCAAGTACCGGGGAAGAGACAGAGCTTCCGGAGGAAAACTCAGGCGGCCAGGAAGCTGCCGTGGATCCGGAGGAAAATACACCGGTGCTATCTGCAATTGAGCCTGAGGGAACGGTGGGCGGCTTCAATTATACCGTAACTGAAAATGCAGGTTACTGGAGGGAAAGCAAGACCCCGGGATATTTTGTCGATTCACTGGATGAGCCGAATTCACCCATTTTCTTCTTTATCACCTGTGGCGAAAAAATACCGGAGGCTACGGTGTAGTCGTTACGAATATCACAGTGGATGAAGATGAAAATATGGAGATCACAGTTTGCTTTACCGAGCCTGAACCTGATGCGGTTGTTACGATGGCACTTGAATGCCCCATGACTCAGGTCGCTGTTGACAGATTTCCGGCAAGCATCACCATTAAGACGGTGGACGGAATCGAGCTGGAGTGTCTGGAATAAAAAATTATCCCTGTAGAAAATGAAATTAGAAGGCTTCTGCTTGAACAGGGCAGAAGTCTTTTTGATTGGCTGATTTGTATTTTTTTTAGGACATTACGCTTACTTGTGCTGACTGGGGAGAAGGTTGCCGAAGTTATGTCTACCAATCCCCATTTTTCGGGCATTTTTCATATTTTTTCTTGTTTTTTTCCTTATGATTAAATTGCAAAGACGGGTGCCTTATGTTAGAATTGAAAAGCATGACGAAATTGGGGTACTGCGCAAAAATTTATCGCAGTTTGGACTGCGGATCTGTTTTGTGCGGGCCTTAAGTTAAATTAAATAAACGGAGGAAAAGCAATGTCAAAGAAAATCGTATTAGCAGGCGCTTGCCGTACAGCGATCGGAACAATGGGCGGAGGACTTTCAACAACACCCGCTGCCAAGCTCGGCTCTATCGTGATCAAGGAGGCACTTAACCGTGCAGGAGTTAAGCCTGAGGATGTTGATCATGTGTACATGGGCTGCGTTATCCAGGCGGGACTGGGACAGAATGTGGCACGTCAGGCATCAATCGGTGCAGGCCTTCCCAATGAAGTTCCGGCAGTTACCGTTAACGTAGTATGCGGTTCAGGTCTTAACTGTGTGAACATGGCTGCTCAGATGATCGCAGCAGGTGATGCTGATATCGTAGTAGCAGGCGGTATGGAGAACATGTCAATGGCTCCCTATGCAATTCCCCAGGGCCGTTACGGTTATCGTATGACATGGCCCAGCCAGAGCAAGGGCGCACTCGTTGATACTATGGTAAACGATGCACTTTGGGATGCTTTCAACGACTATCATATGATCACAACAGCAGACAATATCTGCCGTGAGTGGGGACTTACCAGAGAAGAGCTGGATGAGTTTGCAGTAAAGAGCCAGAACAAGGCTGAGGCTGCTCAGAAGAACGGCGCTTTCAAGAAGGAGATCGTTCCTGTAGAAGTTAAGAAGAAGAAAGAGACTGTTATCTTCGATACAGACGAAGGCCCTCGTGCAGGCATGACAGTTGAGAAGCTTGCAGGTATGAGACCTATCAATCCTGACGGATTCGTAACTGCAGGTAATGCTTCCGGTATCAACGACGGTGCAGCAGCGATCGTTGTTATGAGCGAAGACAAGGCTAAGGAGCTTGGCGTTAAGCCTATGGCTACATTCGTAGCAGGTGCACTTGCAGGCTGCCGTCCCGAGGTAATGGGTATCGGTCCTGTTCCCGCAACAAAGAAGGCTATGGCTAAGGCAGGCTACAAGATCGAAGACTTCGATATCATCGAGGCTAACGAGGCTTTTGCAGCTCAGTCTGTTGCAGTAGGTAAGGAGCTTGGTATTGATGTTGACAAGCAGCTCAATCCTAACGGCGGAGCTATCGCACTTGGACATCCCGTAGGTGCATCCGGAGCACGTATCCTTGTAACACTGCTTCACGAGATGGAAGCAAAGGGTGCTAAGAAAGGTCTTGCTACACTTTGCATCGGCGGCGGAATGGGATGTGCAACAATAGTTGAAAGATACGAATAATTATTATGAACACCTTGCAGGCAGGCGCCTGCAGGGTGTTTTGATGTTTTGATGCGATACCGCAAAATGCGGCGGAAAGGAGAAAAATGGAGTACATTTTATATGAGCAGAAGGATGCTGTAGGCGTTCTTACCATTAACAGAGAAAAGGCTCTCAATGCCCTTAATTCACAGGTACTTGACGAGCTTAGCGAGGCTCTTGATGCTGTTGATCTTGCAACAGTAAGATGCCTGATACTTACAGGCGCAGGCGAAAAGTCATTTGTTGCAGGTGCAGACATCGGAGAAATGAGCACTCTTACAAAGGCAGAGGGTGAAGCTTTCGGCAAGAAGGGAAATGATGTTTTCCTTAAGCTTGAGAATTTCCCTATCCCTGTTATCGCAGCGATCAACGGCTTTGCTCTTGGCGGCGGCTGCGAGATATCCATGAGCTGTGATATCCGTATCTGCTCCGACAATGCAATGTTCGGTCAGCCTGAAGTTGGCTTAGGTATCACGCCCGGTTTCGGCGGAACACAGAGACTTGCACGTATAGTAGGCCCCGGAATGGCTAAGCAGCTTATCTACACAGCAAGAAATATCAAGGCTGATGAGGCACTTCGTATAGGCCTGGTAAATGCAGTATATCCCCAGGCAGAGCTTATGGATGAAGCTATGAAGCTTGCTTCCACTATTGCAGGCAACGCACCCATTGCTGTAAGAAACTGCAAGAAGGCTATCAACGAAGGACTTCAGGTATCCATAGATGAGGCTGTAGTGATCGAAGAGAAGCTTTTTGGTGACTGCTTTGAGTCATATGACCAGAAAGAAGGTATGGCAAATTTCCTTCGTAAAAAGGATGATCCTGCCAAGGTTAAGAAGGTAGCATTCAAGAACGAATAATACATACGGATCGTGTGAGTGCGGAGTGATCCGCAGTATATGATTTTGTTAATAAAAAATAAGGAGGATATAAAATGAAGGTAGCAGTAATTGGTGCCGGTACAATGGGACAGGGCATCGCAAAGGCTTTTGCACAGTGTGACGACTTTGAGAAGGTTTATCTGTGCGACATCAAGACAGAGTTTGCCGAGGGCGGACTTGCAAAGATCAAAAAGGGATATGAGAAGCTTGTTTCAAAGGGAAAGATGGATCAGGCAGCGGTTGATTCATATCTTGCTAAATTCGAGACAGGACTTAATTCCATAGCAACAGACCCCGATCTCGTAGTCGAGGCTGCTCTCGAAGTAATGCAGATCAAAAAGGATTGCTTCAAGGATCTCATGGAGAATGTAGTAAAGAATGACAACTGCATCTTTGCTTCAAATACTTCATCATTATCTATCACAGAGATAGGCGCAGGACTCCCCAAGCCCATCGTTGGAATGCATTTCTTCAATCCTGCTGACCGCATGAAGCTTATCGAGGTTATCGCAGGTGCTAATACACCGGCAGATCTTGTTAACCAGGTTAAGGATATCTCTGTAAAGCTTGGAAAGACTCCCGTACAGGTTAATGAGGCACCCGGTTTCGTAGTAAACCGTATCCTTATCCCGCTCATCAACGAAGGTATATTCGTATATTCTGAAGGCGTATCTGATATCGAGGGTATCGACAATGCTATGAAGCTTGGCGCAAATCATCCTATGGGTCCCCTTGAGCTTGGTGACTATGTTGGACTTGATATCGTGCTTGCTATCATGGAAGTTCTCTATGCTGAGACAGGCGATTCCAAGTATCGTCCCGCTCCTCTTCTTAAGAAGATGGTTCGTGCAAAGAAGCTTGGTGTAAAGACCGGTATCGGTTTCTACAATTATGCTGACGGCGGCAAGGTTCCTACAGATAAATAAACAGTGCACAGAGTTCCGGTCTGTGTGATCCACAGACCGGGATTTAATTAAATTATGGAGGATACAAAACAAGATGGAATTCACGTTAGACAAACAGCATGAAATGGCGAGACAGCTGTTCAGAGATTTCGCCGTGAATGAAGCAAAGCCTCTTGCGCAGCAGACTGATGAGGAAGAGAGATTCCCCAGAGAGACTGTTGATAAGATGGCAAAATTCGGTTTCCTGGGTATTCCCGTTCCGAAGGAATTTGGCGGACAGGGCTGCGACATACTGACATATGTAATGGCAGTTGAGGAGCTTTCAAAGGTTTGCGGTACAACAGGTGTTATCCTTTCCGCACACACATCCCTTTGCGCAGATCCCATCATGACCTACGGTACACCCGAGCAGAAGGAAAAGTACCTTATTCCCCTTGCAAAGGGTGAAAAGCTTGGTGCATTCGGCCTTACAGAGCCCGGTGCAGGTACTGACGCTCAGGGACAGCAGACAAAGGCTGTTCTTGACGGAGATGAGTGGGTACTCAACGGATCAAAGTGCTTCATCACAAACGGTAAGGAAGCAGATGTATATGTAATCTTCGCTGTTACAGGAAAGATTGAGAAGCGCGGTAAGTTCATGAAAGAGATCTCAGCTTTCATAGTTGAGAAAGGAACACCCGGTTTCTCCTTCGGTGTTAATGAAAATAAGATGGGTATCCGCGGTTCATCAACTTATGAGCTGATCTTCACAGACTGCAGGATCCCTAAGGAGAATCTGCTCGGCCAGAAGGGTAAGGGCTTCAATATAGCAATGCACACCCTTGATGGCGGACGTATCGGTATAGCTGCTCAGGCTCTCGGTATTGCTGAGGGTGCTCTTGAGACAACTATAGCATATGTAAAAGAGAGAAAGCAGTTTGGCAGATCTATCGCACAGTTCCAGAACACCCAGTTCCAGCTTGCTGACATGGCTACAAAGGTTCAGGCTGCTCAGTACATGGTATACAGTGCAGCTGCAAAGAAGGATGAGTACACAAAGAATCCTAAGGTTTCCTACTCAGTAGAAGCAGCTATGGCTAAGCTTTATGCTGCCGAGGTTGCTATGGAAGTTACCACAAAGGCTGTACAGCTTCACGGTGGTTACGGTTACATCCGTGAGTATGACGTGGAGCGTATGATGCGCGATGCTAAGATAACAGAGATCTACGAAGGAACTTCAGAAGTTCAGCGTATGGTCATTTCCGCAAATATTTTAAAGTAGGAGGTCTGGACAGATTATGAAAATAGTAGTATGCGTAAAGCAGGTTCCGGATACCAAGGGCGGTGTTAAGTTCAATCCGGACGGAACACTTGACAGAGCCGCTATGCTTGCTATCATGAACCCCGATGACAAGGCTGGTCTTGAGGCTGCGCTCAGACTTAAGGATCAGTACGGAGCAGAGGTTACTGTTCTTACCATGGGACTGCCTAAGGCTGCTGATGTACTTCGTGAGGCTATAGCAATGGGCGCTGATAAGGGCGTTCTTGTAACCGACAGAGTACTGGGTGGTGCAGATACATGGGCTACATCAACCACAATTGCAGGTGCACTCAGAAACCTTGAGTATGACCTGATCATCACAGGCCGTCAGGCTATCGATGGTGATACAGCACAGGTTGGACCCCAGATCGCAGAGCATCTCGGTCTTCCTGTAATTTCTTATGCTGAAGAGATCAGTGTTGATGAGGCAGCAAAGAAAGTTACCGTAAAGCGTCAGTTTGACGATCGTTACATGATGGTTGAGGCTTCCATGCCTTGCCTCGTTACCGCTCTTGCAGAGCTTAATGAGCCGAGATACATGACTCCCGGCGGAATCTTTGATGCGTGCGCAGCAGAGATCACCACATGGGGCAGAGCTGATCTTAAGGATGTAGAGGATTCCAACCTCGGTCTTGCAGGATCACCTACCAAGATCGCTAAGGCTTCCGATAAAGTTCGTAAGGGTGCAGGCGAGAAGGTTACTCCCGATTCACCTGAAGAAGCAGTATCATACATCGTCGGCAAGCTTGATGAGAAGCATGCCATCTAAGGGCTGACACTTGAAAGGAGAAAGATCATAAGATGAATCTTGAAGATTACAAGGGCGTATTTATCTATGCACAGCAGGTAGATAACCAGATCAGCCCTATATCATTTGAACTGCTTGGTAAGGCAAAGGAGCTTGCAGCTCCCCTTAATGCACAGGTAACCGCAGTCCTCATCGGCTCTGATGTAAAGGGACTTTGCGATTCACTTGCAGAGTATGGTGCAGACAGAGTCATCGTTGTTGATGATCCTGAGCTTAAGGATTACAGAACTGAGCCCTATGCTCATGCACTGGCTTCCGTTATCAACGAGTACAAGCCTGAGATCATGCTTGTAGGTGCTACAGCTATCGGCCGTGACCTTGGTCCTACCGTATCAGCAAGGGTTGCTACAGGTCTTACAGCTGACTGTACATCACTCGAGATCGGTGATTTCCCTCTTCAGCCCATTCCCGGCAAGGAGAGCGAGCAGAAGCACAATCAGCTGCTTATGACACGTCCTGCATTCGGTGGTAACACTATCGCTACCATCGCTTGCCCTGACAACCGTCCTCAGATGGCTACAGTTCGTCCCGGCGTTATGCAGAAGATCGATCCCATCAAGGGCGCTAAGGCTGAGGTTGTTGAGTACAATCCCGGTTTCACAGCAAACAACAAGTATGTAACCATCAAGGAGATCGTTAAGGCTGTTTCCGATACCGCAGATATCATGGATGCAAAGATCCTTGTTTCCGGTGGCCGTGGCGTAGGCAGCGCAGAGAATTTCAAGCTTCTTGATGACCTTGCTGCTGCACTTGGCGGAACGGTTTCCTGCTCAAGAGCAGTTGTAGATGCAGGCTGGAAGCCGAAGGATCTGCAGGTTGGTCAGACAGGTAAGACTGTAAGACCTAAGCTGTATTTCGCAATCGGTATCTCTGGTGCCATCCAGCACGTTGCAGGTATGGAAGAGTCTGACATCATTGTTGCTATCAACAAGGATGAGGATGCTCCTATATTCGACGTAGCTGACTACGGCGTAGTAGGCGACCTGAACAAGATCGTTCCCAAGCTTACTGAGGAGATCAAGGCAGCTAAGGCTGCAAAGGCAGGCACATAAGTAGAACGGTCGGGGGATAGCCCTGGCCGGATGCTCATAAATAAAAAGAAGACCGGCATTTCTGTTCCAGGACAGGGATGCCGGTTTTTAATTACAGCACATCAGTTTTTTGGCGTTTTTATTGATTATAAACTGAAAAAGTTGTTGTAAGCACTGAATATGTAGGTTACAATAAATACTGTGTAGACTTATGGCATTCGCGTTGTTTATTATCATGGGGGTTAATCTAAATGCAGCGTAACCGGATTTCTGTAGGCTTATTTATCAGTAATATCAATGATCCTTTCGACCAGGCTGTATATGCCGGAGCGGCACAGAGGGCTAAGGAGCTTGATGTTAATCTTTTTGTTTTCCCGGGAAAGTATATCAATCCCCAGTACCAGGATGTGGTACGTAGCCGTTTTGAATACCAGCACAATACTATCTTTTCTTATGCATGCAAGCAGAACCTTGATGTGCTGCTCATACTTTTAGGTACAATAGCATCAGCAGTAAGCCTCCAGGACAAGAAGGCATTTCTTAAGATGTTTAAGGATATTCCTACAATACTGGTTGCTGACAATGTTGAGGGATATAAAGCTGTCCGTATAGACAACAGGTCAGGCCTGCGTGAAGGAATAGAGGATCTTATACTCAACAGGGGCTGCCGGAAGATAGGCATGGTATCCGGACCTTTGACCAATAATGATGCCGTAGAGCGTCTGGATGTTTATAAGGAGACCCTGCGGGAGCATGGAATCAAGGTCTCCGAAAAGAGAATAGTCTATGGTAACTTTTCCGAATACAGCGAAACTGTGGTTTCAAACCTTCTGGATGATAACCCGGATCTGGAGGCTGTAGTCTTTGCCAATGACCAGATGGCATTAGGCGGCTATGACGTATTTAAGAAGCGCGGCATAGTCATAGGCCGTGATCTGTATGTCATGGGCTTTGATGATGCGCCTTCGGCAGGGCAGCTTATGCCCGGTCTTACAAGTGTCAGGTCTGATGTAATGGAACTGGGGAGGACTTCCGTAGAGCAAGCCTGTGAATATGTACAGGGACTCCGTACAGAGTTTGATCCCATGAAGACAAAGCTTGTAAAGAGGGGATCCACCGGTTACAGTGACGGCGTGAGCATGAAGCAGGTTACTGAATCTGATTTTTACGAGCATATTAAAGCTAGGAAATATGATATGGCAGCCCTGGAGCTGTTGCGTATTTCTTTCGGCGAGAGATACGTGTGGTATGAGAAATCATCTTTTATCACATTCCTCAAGTCATATATATCTGATTTCTTGAACTGCATGAACAATCATGAAAGAAAGATTGATTATGAAAGCGCGTATTTCAGGCTTGAGCAGGCTGTGCTTGGCATGGAAAATGAAGATGCCGATAAGAGAATAGTCTTTGGCATGATGAATGTGCTGAAGAATGTCCTGATAGAAGAAAACTGCGACAGGGAAAAGGAGATGCTGGATTTCCAGTACTCCTGCATGATGCAGATGATGCAGGTTATCAATAATCTGGGGCACAAGAGGGACAATGAGACTGTATTTGCTCAGTGGATATCAAACTCCATTGCCAGGGAGATGCTTACCTACGGCGAGGGCAATGATGAGGCATATGCATCATTGAGTGATAAGCTTCTTCAGCTGAATTTTTCGGCTTCGTTTTTCTATACACTGGAAAAGCCTTTCGTATATTATGACGAACGTGTTACCCATGACTGGCGTGTGCCTGCCAAGGTGCTTTTGAAGAGTTATTATAATAACCCTATGGATGTCAAGGTGGTTCCGAAGGAAAAGCGGCTTATGGATTCCAAGGCAATGTTCGGCAATGAATTCATGGATCCGAATAGACGCTATACTTTGATAGCTAACCTTATCAGCGTAAATGAGGAGCAGTTAGGCTTCCTTCTATGCGAGCTACCTACTTCGTGGGTAAGGCATATCTATACCATCACGGTTCAGCTGTCCAGTACCATGAAGATCATGAACATGATAGATGAACAGGCTGAGATCAGGAAACAGTTAGAACTGTCCCTTGACCGCATCAAGGAGAACAATAAGGCTCTTGAAAAAATATCCAAGCTGGATGAACTTACCGGTATTTACAACCGCCGTGGTTTCATGGATACGGCAACAGAGCAGGTACAGAATAAGTATAACGAGGGAAGGACCGCAATACTGATATTTGCGGACCTGGATAACCTTAAGTCCATAAATGACAAGCTGGGGCACGATGAAGGCGACTTTGCCCTGCGCTCCATAGCCGCTATTCTTAAAGAATCCCTGCGTCAGACAGATATAATATCTCGTATTGGCGGTGATGAGTTCATGGCTCTTGCCCTGGTAAGTGCAGATGACGGAAAGGGTGAGCAGATCAAGGCCAGGATCGTGGAGGTTATGGACCGTTTTAACGAAAACTGTGACAAGCCTTATTATATTGAGGCAAGCTTAGGCTTCGCAAAATTCAGCTGTTCAGCTGATATTTCACTTGAAGAATATATGGATCTTGCGGATGAGAAGCTTTATGAGGACAAGCGCAGGAAACGTAAGAATATCATGAAGCGTGTGGTAGTCAGAAAGAAATAAGCTTAGAAAAGTGATGAAATAAAAGGCAACAAAAAACAACGCCGTATAGGCGTTGTTTTTATGCGGAAGGCGGGACTTGAACCCGCACGTCGTTGCCAACACTAGATCCTTAGTCTAGCCTGTCTGCCAATTCCAGCACTCCCGCAGACGAACGTTATTGTAACAGAATCAATCGGTATATGTCAAGAGAAAATTTTATTATTTTAAAAATTTTTGATTGACAGAAATAGAAACACAGAGTACAATAATGTTTGTTGCTGCAGGAATGGCGGAATTGGCAGACGCGCACGGTTCAGGTCCGTGTGAAAGCAATTTCATGAGGGTTCAAGTCCCTCTTCCTGCACTGAAGGGGAAGTGCTGAAAGGTTGCATTTCTCTTTTTTTATGTTAAAATTACTGTGGGGGGACAAGGATAAAAAGCTATTTGAGGAGTTCTTATGGAAGAAAAAGCTATAGTACAGCAACGGGTGAAATTTATCTGCCTTGCAGTTCTGTTTTGTACCCTTGTAGCCTCTGAGTCTCTTATCATCTCTGGATTCGGAATAACTGAAGAATTAGAGTTTTTGGTGAATCTGTTAGGCGTGCTGACAGTTTTACAGATTTTAATCGCGATATTCCTTGTTACGATATCTAAAGAAGGTTACTACTATGTAATGATTCTTTTTGCCATTGAAACGGTTATTGTAGCAGTGAGAATGGCTTTTGCAAAGGAAATGCTTCTTGCTCCTATGCTGGCCATGATACTGCTGGGCATATGCGTACAGTATGTGATTCATAGGCTGATAATCAACCTGACTACAAAGGAGGAGCAGGTTGAGGAAATGTCCCACAAGGATGTCCTGACCGACCTCCCCAACAGACGCTCGGTAAAGGAGCATATGGATGAACTGATCGCATCCCACTGTGAACATTATGTGGTTGCCATCATTGATATTGATAACTTTAAGAATGTAAATGATACAGCCGGTCACGAAAGCGGGGATGAGGTCCTGGGACAGATTGCGGAGAGATGGAAGAATCTGCTGGGAGAGAACGATTTTCTGGCAAGGCTGGGCGGTGACGAATTTGCTGTTGTCATCTCTGAATATGAATCCCTTGAGAGCCTTGACAGGATGCTGGGCAATATCCTGTCAGCTCTAAGTGAGAAATTTGTTCTGAAGGATAGAGACTATTACCTGACAGCTAGTATGGGCGTGGCATTCTATCCCGGTGATTCAGTGGATGCCAGCCAAAGCCTTAAGTACGCCGATATGGCTATGTATGTTGCCAAGAAGCAGGGGCGCAATCAGCAGGTTTACTTCAATAGCATCATGAATGATGCCATTGAAAAGAATGTTAAACTCGAGACTATAATACGTGGTGCGCTGGAAGCAAATGCTTTTACGCTGCTGTACCAGCCACAGTTCAGGACTACAGACAAGAAACTCAGAGGATTTGAGACTCTGATCCGTATGTGGGATATAAACGGAATGCCTGTAAGCCCGGCAGAGTTTATCCCTATTGCAGAGCAGTCTTCCCTTATTAAGGATGTGGACAGATGGGTGCTTTCTCATGCAATGTTTGACTTTATGGTGCTTGTGGAGAAGAATCCGGACCTGGTTCTCTCCATCAATATTTCAGCACTGCACCTGCTGGATGAGAATTTCCTGAATGATCTGGATGAAGTTCTGGAAATGACGAAGTTTCCTACAGCCTGCCTCGAACTTGAACTTACTGAAACAGTGATGGTTGAGTCCGTGGATCATGCCAAAGAAGTACTGCAACAAATAAAGGAAAGAGGAATACAGATTGCACTGGATGATTTTGGAACGGGCTATTCTTCACTTAAGTATTTAAAGGATCTTCCTATTGACCTGCTCAAGATCGATAAGACTTTTGTGGATTCAATAAATGACAAAAAGGATGAGTCCTTCATAGCTGCTATTATTTCATTGAGCCAGATAATGAATTTTGCTGTTATATCTGAAGGCGTAGAGGAAGAGTACCAGCGTCAGTTGCTTGCTGATCTGGGATGTGATTATATACAGGGATTCCTTTGGGGCAGGCCTCTTATGCTGGAGGATGCCAGAAAGCTGATATTTGGCATTCCTGTTCACCCTGAGGAACCGAAGGAGATATCGCCTCCTAAAAGAAGATAAGGAGAAATAAAATGGCAACAGTGTCAGATCAGATAATCGATGAAGTAAAGAAGGTTATACACGGAAAAGATGAAGTGATAAAGCTTACGCTGTGTGCCATTCTTGCCGGAGGACATGTGCTCCTGGAAGATATACCCGGAGTTGGTAAGACCACTTTGGCTGTAGCATTTTCAAAGGCTCTTTCCCTTGCCTACAGGCGCGTACAGTTTACGCCTGATGTCATGCCCAGTGACCTGCTGGGATTTAATCTTTATGACAAGAATGCCGGTGAATTCAGGTTTCAGCCCGGCAGCATCTATACAAACCTTTTTCTCGCTGATGAGATAAACAGAACATCACCCAAAACACAGTCTGCACTTCTTGAGGTTATGGAAGAAAGACATGCCACGGTTGAAGGAGTGACCAGGTATATGCCGGAGCCTTTTTTTGTGCTTGCAACAGACAATCCCTTTGGATCATCTGGCACGCAGAAGCTGCCGGAATCACAGCTGGACAGGTTCATGATCTGCCTTACAATGGGATATCCGGATTTTGAAAATGCATTAGCAGTGCTGAAGGGGGATTCCTCAGTGACCCTTAATCATGTAAATGCTGTTGCGGATACGGAAAAGATACTTTCCATGCAGGCTGAGGTAAAGGAAGTTTTTGTTTCGGACGTTATTTATGAATATATCGTGAAACTGACGGAAACTACCAGGGATCCTATGTATTTTGCTTTGGGGCTTTCGCCTCGTGGCAGTATTGCTGTGCTTAAGATGGCTAAGGCGTATGCATATGTTCAGGGACGGAATTACGTGATTCCTGAGGATGTTCATGATATTTGGTATGCTGTAGCAGGACACCGAGTACGTCTTGGCGGGCAAGCCAAGGCTTCCGGGATAAGTACGGAAGAAGCGCTGAAGCGTGTGCTTGGCCAGGTGGAAGTACCTAGGATCAGTTAACCTTTATCGGATTATATATATATGTACAGAACATATCATCCGCTTTATATCATTTCTTATATTTTGACGATACTTCTGTTTGTTCTGGGAGCAGTTTTTTACAGACAGCCGCTTGTTGCTGTCCTGCTGCTTTTGATGGTAATTCTTGTCCCGGTTTCTGTTTTTATCACACTGTTGTGTGCAGAACGGCTTGAACCTGATGTGTATGCGGATAAGACCACTGACATCGGCGTAACCCAGCCTGTTAATCTCACAATAAAGCTTAATAATCCGACCGTAGTTCCTTTGCTGAACTGTAGGCTTGTTTTTTCTCTGGGCAATTCGCTGATGGGGAGTTTTGAAAATGAGATGGTAATGCCTGCGGAAGCGAAGCGGGCTAAGGAAGTGCGCATCCCGATTGAGACATCAATGCCGGGAATGGTGAGGGTGGTGTTTTCATCTTTGTCGGTCACTGACTTTCTACATTTCTGCACATTTACCTATCCCTACGAAAGAATCATAGAGTTTCCGGTTATGCCTGCAGAAAGGCAGCTCCCTCCTCTGAAATTCACCAAAGTAAGCATTCCTTCTGACGAAGCTGTATCCACGGGGGACGGAGACCTTACTACAGATATAAAGGAGGTCCGTGAGTACAGGAATGGCGACAGGCTCAGGGATATACACTGGAAGATATCCGCAAGAAAAGACGAGATCATGGTAAAGGAGTATGACCGTACAAAGGACCTTTATTATGTGGTGCTGCCGGAATTCGAATTTGATTTTCTCAAGGATGACATGGAAATTTTTTATGCATGCGGAAAAGAACTGCTTAAGAGAAAGGAAACTTTCCGTGTGGCGATTGCCGGGGATACAGGAGATTTCTTGGAAATGCATAAGGTGGCAAGTCCCGAGGAGCTTGATACGGTGCTCTACCGAATATATGATGTCTACAGCGGGCTTAAGACTGGTGTTTCGTCACAGCTTTATGATATTTTCTGCAGACAGTATCCGGATATGCCGGGAGTGATAAGGATACATAGGGGCAGCATTGTCATGCCTGAGATTATAGAGGAGTATTAAAACAGATGGCTGCGGTCTTTGGGGCAAAAAGGAAAGAACTTAATCAACGGGCTGACGAGCTTAACCGGTTCGGCCTTACTATGGGGGATTTCAGTACCGGCAATAAATCCAACCGTTTCTTTTTGTGTTTTATCAGAGCCTGTCTTATCTTTATGGCTACATATGGTACCGTAGGCGGAGTGGTATCGGCCATAGGACTGCAGTACGCATGGCCTATAGTTGTGCTTGCGCTTTTTGTGCTGGCATTCTTTTCAGCGTTCCTGTATTACAATAAGATATCTTTTTATATAGGTTATATTGTAGTATTTGCCGGATTTATTGTTTTTTCCATATCTTCATACTGGTATATCAACTCTGGTTATCAGGCTTTTGTGAACGTGCTTTATAACAAGTACAGTGATTTCTTCGCACTGCTTTCAGTCAGGGAGGCGACGGAGTATGTAACCAACAGATATGTTACCGTGTCCTATGCGATGATATTTATTGGATGGTTTTTTTCAATATTACTGAATATTGCAATATCAGGGTACATGAACCTGCCGGCAACTTTCCTGCTTACGTTTCTGCCTCTGCAGACGGTATTTTATATCGATCTGACCCCTCCGGTGCCCTACCTTGTGATGCTTATTACTGTATATGTGACGGTTGCGCTGCTGAGGCGTTCTGGACACTTTTCACTCCCCTACAAAAATGCAAAAGGGGAGGAATTTGACAGGACAAGAAAAAAGACGAGGACCGGTACGGAAAAACATATCCACGTATATCTTTCTACCAGTTCCGGTATGCTGACTATCGCAGGCTACAGTCTGCTCATAGCGACTGTATTTTTGCTGGTT
The DNA here is from genome assembly GCA_017635395.1 of Lachnospiraceae bacterium. Lineage (GTDB taxonomy): Bacteria > Bacillota > Clostridia > Lachnospirales > Lachnospiraceae > NK4A136. Next base: position 7,205 of record JAGBLN010000005.1, on the reverse strand, counting down.
GTGTCGGGAATCTTTTCTGAGCTGGGCAGTAAGTATGTATCAAATAAGGTGAAAAATACAACTGATGCTTATGTAAAAACAGCTGTTCAGGAGGGGGTGAGTTCCCTTCTGAACAGGTATCGTGCTACGGGCGGTCTGGCGGAAGGAAAACTTGGCGGCATTGGCAATGTGGCGCCGGATTTCCAGACTGACATGTATGTGAGATTTGTTCCGTATTCAACAGGAACTGTGTATCTTAAGGCATATACGGGAGTTAATTATGAGAATAGCGCCTTTAGGGGATATTCGGATGATGTTGGTGAGGATGTACCGGCTATGCCTGATCCGGTCCTTCCTGCCTATGGTGAATACTCAAAGATGTGGATATCGAATATTGATGCAGGACACTCATATTACTTTAGGCCATATTACAGCTACTATGCCACTTTTAACAAGGCAAAGTGCGGTGACGTGATTGCGGAAGAAACAACGGAATTTGCACAGCGGAATTATGACGAAAGTTTCGCAATGCTGGACGATGATGACGAAATAAATGAATTTGCATCTGGTGATGCATGGGATAATTATGAGGTTCTGTTTGTTCCGTATGAGATGCTGGTAACATATCAGCCGAACCCGAATGTTACGGATGAATATGAAGAATATGTTTATGACACTTATCTGACAGTGCCGGATGAACAGAGAGAAGAACTGGAAAAATTCCTTGAGGAAGCGGGCATCGAATATGATGCATCAGAGTGGGATGATGTGGATGTAAACGATTCGGATGCATACCAAAAGGCGCAGCAGGAACGGCTTGATGCGGTTTCGGATCTTGCGGTTTATTTCAGGAAAAATTTTGAGTATACCATGTCACCCGGCATGACACCTTATAATGAAGATGTAGTTACATATTTTCTTAATGTGCAGCGGAGAGGCTTCTGCGCACATTTTGCATCATCATCGGCTCTGCTTTTGAGGTGTCTCGGAATACCTACGCGATACATTGAGGGGTATGCGATATCCTATGAGGATGTGATGGATTCGGATGGTATTGAGGGGGATGTATCGGAATGGCAGATCAGCAGCGATACCTATGAAAATGCAGGAATCGTGGAAGTGGATGTTACGGACGGAAGCGCCCATGCCTGGATCGAGGTTTATCTTGACGGGTACGGATGGATACCCTGTGAGATGACTCCGCCTTCTGATGATGATGAACTCAGTGCCTCCCAGATGAGCCTGTATGCGCTGTTTGAGGGACTCCTGTATCAGACTGCGAGAAATGCTGCGGGTAATGACGATGGTGACACCGGCGATATTGAATATGGAGACCTAGGCATAGGGGGAGGCGCTTTTAAGGCTATGGATTTCCTTTTTAAGCCCTTCTGCTGGATATTAGGTGCGCTGGCAGCTGTGTTCACTGCGGTTTATCTGTACCGCTACTTGAAGCCGATAATAAAGAGCAGAAAAATGCTAAAAAACGGCGACTATGCCGGGGCACTGCTTGAACGGTACAAGAAGGTTCCAAGAAAGCTTTACAGGAGACGCCTGCTTTGTAAAAAGAACCAGACACTTCGTGATACGGAAGATTTCATAAAAAAATGGGTTGAAGACGGTAAGGCAGAAAAAAAACAGGCCTTTGGAAGGAAAAAACGAAAAGCCGTTTATGTGAAGGCACCGGCAATAACAGTGGCTGAGCTTGGCGAAATAATGGCGCTCCTCAGGAAGGCTGCTTATTCTGGAAAAACGTTTGGGAATGACGAGTACAGGCGAGGGATAAAGCTGCTCAGAAAAATTTTATAAAAACCAAAAATAATGTTTTTCTGAGAGTGTCGCAAGATTGCGGGCAGTATGTGATTATGGTATAATTGTAGGAATATTGGGGGATTATTCCTGTTTGCGCGATGTTAAAAAGGGACAAGAAGGAAAAAAAAGGAATAAGGGAAGATAGTTCTGTTAAGTCTATTCTGGTTACGGCATTGGTGATGCTTTTGTTTAGCATGGGCTTAAGCCTTGCAATGAGCATATCAATGGAGTCCGCATACCGCAAAGAAATATCTGAAGATTTTCAGGAACATCACATCCTGTTTGCGTCCATTCTGGGACGATACTATTCAAGGGAAGCTGAAACTGCAAGAAATATGGCCGGAGTCTTATCGACATTTACGTCAATGTATTCTATTGACGATGTGCTCGAGGTAGAAGGGCGTTTTACTACGGTTGATGAACAGGCACATATAGGCTACGTGGGGGGCGACGGCTTTATATACCTTGACGGAGAAAGGTATTACCCGGAAGTCCATGAGAATCTTTTTGAGTATTTCAAGGGATACAAGATAGCGGAAGGTAAGACGATGGTCACGGAAGCCGGGGATCTTATTTCCTGCATTGATTCATCTGATGTAGTAGCAATAGCGCCTGTTCACATCAAGGGTGAGTGTGTGGGATTTATTTTTGTACCTATCGATACAGAAAGGATCTTCGTAAGGGAGACATTCGCATCGCAAACTGAAGAAGCAGAGCTGCTGCTCGTAAATAAGCAGAGAAAGATAATTGCCACAAGTTCCGGGAAGGCTGACAACGCTGAGAACAAGCCTGTTACGGTATCGGGGGATGAAGGAGTGGAAGTGCCGGCATCAGAGGAAACTGCTATAGGCATTACCATTCAGGAACTGCTTGATGAAGAGGCTGACGGCAAGATTCGTACGAGGCAGACTATACAGAACCTTACCAGGGGTATTTCCAATGATGAAGAGGGAATGATCACATTGCGTGATTCTGACGGATACAAATTCCAGGTTTCATATGCGCCGGTGCTGGATTCGTACAGGCTTTATCTTGTTACCCGTTACAATTCAAATATCATTGAGAGCGGCGTGCAGCCCATGATATACAGAAGCGTATCCACCTGCTTAACTATTATCTGCATAATGATAGGCGCAATAATGTATGTCTGGCTTATTGCACGCAGAACCAGTGATACTGCAGAAAGGCTGGCTTATGAGGATCCTCTTACCGGAGGTAAGAATGTAAACTATTTTAATGAGTTTGCGCAGATCCTGCTGCATGACAATAAGGAAATGCCTTATGTTATATGCCGTTTTGACATAGCAAATTTCAGATATATCAACGAATCCTATGGCCATGTAAAAGCTGACCAGGTTCTTAAGGCCTGCGTAAAGGAGTTCGAGGGCTGTTTTGGTTCCAGGGAACTTTGCGTAAGAATGAATGCGGACCAGTTCCTTGCATTGATGGTAAATGATGCGGGCCTGGATGGAAGGCTTGAAGCGTTCCGTGCGGCTGTGAATGCTGCTGCCAGGGGCGTTGGTATCAAGTATCCCATTAAGTTCAAGCTTGGCGTATACCAGGTGCGTAAGCATGAAAAAGATGTGGATGTCATGATAGACAGGGCAAATGCTGCCCGCAGGATGCTCAGGGGCGATGAGAAAAATAACCGTCTTACATATTCCGAAGAGATTGCATCCAACATGCATAAGGCAAACCTGATCGAATCACAGATGCAGCATGCACTGGCATCAGGCGAGTTTAAGGTATACCTTCAGGCTAAATGGGATATAGAGAAAAATACGGTCTGCGGCTGTGAGGCGCTGGTACGCTGGGTAAGGTCTGACGGAAAGATAGTAAGGCCGGATGAGTTCATTCCTCTGTTTGAGAAGAACGGTTTCATTGAAATGCTGGATTTTTACATGCTTGAGACTGTCTGCCAGATGGTATGCAACCTTCAGAAGGAAGGAAAGATGGTTTATCCTGTTTCGGTAAACCAGTCCAGAGTCCTGCTTCATAACCCGGACTATCTTGATAATGTGGTTGATATTCTCAGAAAGTACAAGATTCCTGACGGATTAGTGGAACTTGAGATAACGGAGACTGTTTTTGAGGATGAGAAAGACAGAATATTCAGTGTCCTTGATAAACTGAGGGCATGCGGCGTCAAACTCAACATGGATGATTTCGGTTCGGGCTATTCATCACTGAACATGCTGAAGGATGTTCCTTTTGATGTAATAAAGATTGACAGGATATTCTTCTCTGCGTCTGTGGATAATGAAAAGAGCAGAAAGGTGCTTCGCAAGATTGTCGAGATGATAAATGACATCGGCATGGAGGTAGTCTGTGAAGGCGTGGAAAATCAGGAACATGTGGAGTTCCTGCGTGGAATCGGTGTGCGGAAGGTACAGGGATTCTATTATGCGAAGCCGGTTCCTGCTGAGGAGTTTATAAACAATTATTGTGAATGATATGTGCTTGCTGACGGATGAAGAGATACTGGCACTTCCGAAAGACAATTTCCAGAAGAAAACAGATGAATACATAAGGAACATGCAGGAAAGAGGGGAGCGGGGACGGCTCCTGCTCCATAGTTGCTGTGCCCCTTGTTCCAGCTACTGTCTGGAATATCTCAGACAGTATTTTGATATTACGGATTTTTTCTTTAATCCAAACATAACAAATGCGAGTGAGTATGAAAAAAGGGCAAACGAGCTGGAAAGACTTATATCTGAATATAATAAAACAGAAGGTGGTATAATCAAATATGCCGCCGGCAGTTATTCGCCGGAAGAGTTCATAGAAGCTGTGAAAGGGCTTGAAAATGAACCTGAAGGCGGGCTTAGATGTGTGAAATGTTTCAGGCTTAGGCTATATGAGACTGCTAAATATGCGGCTGAAAACGGTTTTGACTGTTTTACCACCACATTAACAATCTCTCCATTAAAAAACGCATCTGTGTTAAACTATTTAGGCCAGGAAGCGGCGAAGAAGTTTGGGACATATTTTTTGCCCTCGGATTTTAAAAAACGGGGAGGGTATCAGAGATCGATAGAACTGTCACGCGAGTATGGCCTATACAGACAGGATTATTGCGGCTGTGTCTTTTCTAAAAATGAATCAGAGAGAAGAAAACAGTCTGATTAAGGAGGGAGCCGGACAGATACGGCAGAAAGGAAAACATGGAAAAATTCATCGTAAAACTTGAAAATGAAATGAAAAAAGCTTTTGAGGCCGCAGGGTATGACGGCAGCCTGGGAAGGGTGACTGTAAGCAACAGGCCGGACCTTTGCGAGTACCAGTGCAATGGTGCTATGGCTGGAGCGAAGCTTTTTCATAAGGCCCCCATCATGATTGCGGAAGATGTAGTAAAACAGCTGGGAGAATCAAAAGTTTTTTCTTCAGCCGAGGCGGTGGCACCGGGCTTTATCAACCTCAAAGTATCGGAAGCATTTCTTACTGAATATGCAGGGGAGATGTTTGCGAATGATAAGTTTGGCCTTGAGGCTCCTGAAAAACAGCAGACCATAGTTATTGATTACGGCGGACCAAATGTAGCGAAGCCCCTTCACGTGGGACATTTAAGGCCTGCAATAATTGGTGAAAGCATTAAGCGTATATCCCGTTATGCAGGACATAAAGTCATAGGCGATGTACACCTTGGGGACTGGGGAATGCCCATGGGACAGATTATTACGGAACTGAAGGAAAAGAAGCCGGAACTGGTATATTTTGATGAGAGTTATACCGGTGAATATCCTGAGGAACCGCCTTTCACTATATCGGAGCTTGAGGAAATCTATCCTGTTGCCAGTGGAAAATGTAAAAAAGACGAAGATTACAAGAAGCGTGCTTTACAGAATACTAAGGAACTGCAGGAGGGAAGGCGCGGCTACAGGGAGCTGTGGAAGCAGATACTGAAGGTGTCTGTTACTGACCTTAAGAAGAATTACGAAAAGCTGGATGTTTCTTTTGACCTGTGGATGGGTGAATCTGATGTGGATGACATGATCCCTGAGATGGTTGATAAGATGAAGGCGGACGGCTTTGCTTATCTTTCTGAGGGGGCACTTGTGGTAGATATCGCTGAGGAAAGCGACAAAAAGGAGTATCCGCCCTGCATAGTGCTTAAGTCAGACGGTGCCAGCAATTATGAAACTACGGATTTAGCAACCATTAAGTACCGCGAGAATGAGTTTAATCCGGACGCCATACTCTATGTAGTGGACAAGCGCCAGGAACTTCATTTCATACAGGTGTTCAGGACTGCCAAGAAATGCGGGCTTGCAAAGCCTGAGACCAGTCTTGAATTCATAGGCTTCGGAACAATGAACGGATCTGACGGTACGCCCTTTAAGACGCGTGATGGCGGAGTTCTCAGGCTGGAGTACCTCTTAGGCCAGATTGAAGACCAGATGTATGAAAAGATAAGTGAAAATAAGGATATACCTGAGGATGAGGCTAAGAAGACTGCTGATATTACTGCACTTGCGGCAATAAAATACGGAGATCTTTCTAACCAGGCATCAAAGGATTATGTATTTGATGTAGACAGGTTTACGGCGTTTGAAGGTGATACAGGCCCCTATCTTCTTTATACTATGGTACGAATCAAGTCTATACTTAGCCGGTATAAGGAACAGGGTGGAGACGTAAACAGGGACATGAGAGGCTTCGGCGAGGTGCATCCAGCACTCTTATGTGGCGTGCCAGGAAAGAATGTTTTCAGGGATATGGCAGGCTTTTCCCAGATGATAGACGAGGCTTTTACGGAACGTGCGCCTCATAAGGTTTGTGCCTTCGCTTATAGGCTGGCAAATGATTTTAATTCTTTCTATCATGATACAAAGATCCTGGCAGAGCCTGACGAAAGCAAGAAGGCGGCATACATAAATCTGCTTAATGCTGTGCTTGAGATGTTTGAGTGCTGTATAGGCCTGCTTGGATTTAATGCGCCGGAGAGAATGTAAGGTTATTAAATTGAAAGATCGCTGGGCATATTGACATAAAAGGCGACAAAGTATAGGATTTGTTTAAAATAAAAATATAGGGAGGATAAAACAATGGCAGAGGTTAAGATAAGAGTTTTTCTTGAGTATGGCGGAAAGCAGTATGATTTCGATAAGCTTGCAGATCAGGCCAAGAAGGATTACAAGAAGGGTAACAAGACAGAGCTTAAGGACATAGAACTCTATATAAAGCCTGAGGACGGGAAGGCATACTATACTGCTAATTCAGACAAGGTACATGGCGATATAGATCTTTGATGCAGCTATAAGAAGTTTCCAAGTATAATAATTATAGTAAGCGAAATTAATAATTTCGCTTACTATAAGCCTCCGGCAGGATGCGCACGGATTTTGTAAGGAAATTTGCCGCTTTCAGCGGCCAAAATCCGGCGCAGCAAACGCCAAAACGAAAAGATTTTTGGCGTT